>JAUSPW010000408.1 GCA_030652635.1 Pseudohongiella sp.
GAACGAATTCACAGAAATTGTGTCCGGCCGCAAGAATGGAAGAACAGCACCATAAAATCAACCATCAAAAGTCATTGTTACGGAAGCTTTGTTATGGGCCCCCTGCACGGATTCAAAATCATAGAAATGGCTGCCATCGGCCCGGTTCCGTTTTGCGGCATGTTGTTATCAGACATGGGCGCAGATGTGGTGCGGATAGACCGTCAGGGTACTGTCAGCATGTTTCCGGACAACCCCGTAAATCGTGGCCGTCGCTCTATTGAGTTGAACCTGAAACTGGACAGCGACCGTGAACTTGCATTGTCATTAATTGCTAAAGCTGACGCCTTGATTGAAGGCTACCGGCCCGGCGTCATGGAACGTCTTGGACTTGGTCCTGACCTTTGTCTTCAACGCAACCCTCAGCTGGTTTATGGACGTATGACCGGCTGGGGCCAACAAGGTCCACTGGCGCACGCTGGCGGGCATGATCTTAACTATATTGCACTGAGCGGAGCCCTGCATGCCATGTCGGGTCGCTCTGCTCCGCACCCGCCATTAAATCTGGTGGGGGACTATGGTGGCGGAGCTTTATATCTCGCTGTGGGTGTATTGGCCGCGCTGCTTGAAGCCGGAAAATCCGGACATGGTCAGGTGATTGATGCCGCCATGACTGACGGTGCAGCCAGTTTGATGACCATGTTTTATGGATTGATGGCTGCTGGCCGGTGGAGCACAGCTCCCGGCACCAATCTGCTGGATGGCGGAGCGCCGTTTTACGACTGTTACGTTTGCTCTGATGGCCTTTACATCAGCATTGGGCCTATAGAACCTCAGTTCTATGCGGAGTTGCTGCAACGCTGTGCCATCACAGCACCGCTGATGCAGGCGCAAATGAATACAAAATCCTGGCCCGAACAAAGACAGCAACTGACACAGCTGTTTCTCAGCAAAACCCGTGATGAGTGGTGTCAGCTGCTGGAAGGCACCGATGTCTGTTTTGCGCCGGTGCTGAATATGCAGGAGGCCATGCAACATCCTCATAATGTGGCACGTGAAACCTTTGTGAATGCACATGGGCAAATGCAGCCTGCACCGGCACCGCGGTTCAGTCGGACACCAGGAGAAATTGGCGCATGCGCGCCGAAACCTGATGAGCACAGGCAGCAGATACTGCGTGATTTCGGTTTGTAAAACCTCAGAGGTCGTGTGTGCTCTCTGCTTTCACTGTTTCTTCTGTTAATTCAGCCGAACACATCTCAATAAACTGATAGGCAAATCGTCGCAGCAGATGCCCCTTGTGCACAGCAATCCGACTGGTGTTTTCAGCAAACAGATGTGAGCAATCGAGTTTTCTAATGCCGGGATCTCGCTGCTCGTCGACAGAAACCGATGCAACAATACCAATGCCCATGCCCAACATGACGTAAGACTTTATGACGTCGGCATCTAGCGCACTCAACACAATGTCTGCCTTGATGCCGGCATCTCTGAACGACTTTTCAATGACTGAGCGGCCGGTAAAACCTTCGTGATATGTGACAATCGGATAATCTGCAATCTGCTGCAAGGTCAGCTTTCCCACTGTCAGCAGAGGATGACCTTCTGTCACAATCACCGCGTGGTGCCAGCGATAATATGGAAAAGACGCCAGCTCCGGCACATCACCCAATGTTTCTGTTGCAACACCAATATCAGCTTCGCCTGCCAATAGCAGACTGGCAATCTCAACCGGGCTACCTTGGTGCAATTTTAGATGCACTCTGGGATACCGACGTTTAAATTCAACCACAACTGCGGGCAAGGCATACCGGGCTTGGGTGTGAGTGGTTGCGACAGTCAGTTGCCCCTCATCCTGTTGACTGTATTGCTCTGCGATATTTTTAATATTGGCAGCATCCAACAACATCCGCTCAACATAACGCAACATTTCCTTGCCGGGTTCTGTCATACCCAGCAGGCGTTTTCCTTTGCGGTAGAACAGTTCAACTCCTAATTCAGATTCAAGTTCCTTTATGTGTTTGGAAACACCAGACTGTGAGGTATACAGACTATTGGCTACCTCCGTGAGATTAAAATCCCTGCGCACGGTTTCTCTTATAATTCGAAGTTGCTGGAAATTCATTTGATACCTTGCTGTGCGGAGTCACGGGAAAATAGTTTTAAACGAGAAGGCAGAAGGCGAACAAACTGGCCTCGCTCCAGCCCGATACGCTGCTTGATGTCTTCTAACTGATCAGGCGTCAGTTCCACCTCAAAATGCTGTCCATCTACTGCGCCGACACCGTCAAGCTCAACTCTTGAATTGACACCAAACGACAGTACCCGCACGACCGTTGCCAACACGCCCACAGCATCTTCGATGTCTGGCAGTATCTGGAGTTCATGCGGGCGCGAGAACCCGTAGGCATCTTCACCGTGTTGCACTGTACTTTCTTCATGAGTCAGATGTTGATCACCAATGATCAGCTTGCCGGCTTCCGAGCGGCCGTGGAATGCATTGACTGATCCCAGAAAACCGTACACGAACGGTGTCGCTGGTCTGTTGTAAACCTCATCCGGTGCGCCAACCTGCTCGACATGTCCGTGATCCATCAGCACGACCTGATCAGCCACTTCCAATGCCTCCTCCTGATCATGGGTCACAAATATGGATGTAATATGCAGCTCATCGTGCAACTTACGCAACCAGCGTCTGAGCTCTTTGCGCACTTTGGCATCCAGTGCACCAAAGGGCTCGTCCAGTAACAGCACGCGTGGTTCAACGGCAAGTGCGCGCGCAAGTGCAATACGTTGGCGCTGGCCACCAGACAGTTGGGACGGAAAACGGTCAGCCAACCAATCCAGTTGTACCAGTTGCAACAGTTCATGCACCTTTTTACTGATCATGGGCTCAGGCAAACGCTCCTTGCGAGGTTTCATGCGCATACCAAACGCAACGTTATCGAATACAGTCATATGTTTAAACAGCGCATAGTGTTGGAACACAAATCCCACCTGTCGTTCGCGCACATGAGTCGTTGATGAATTCTGTCCGTCCAGAACTACATCACCGCTATCGGCCTGTTCTAAGCCTGCAATAATTCTCAGTAATGTGGTTTTACCGCAGCCAGAGGGGCCAAGCAACGCGACGAGTTTGCCGGTTTCAAATTCTAGTGAAATGTTGTCCAACGCCACAAAACTACCAAACTTCTTGTTGATATTGCGCACTTCAATACTCATCAATGTTCTCCGGCAAAATCGCGTTGCGTTTGTGCAGCTTTGTGTTCTACCAGTGTTTTGATAATCAAGGTCACCAATGCCAGCAGAGCCAGTAAGGACGCCACAGCAAATGCAGCAGCAAACATGTATTCGTTGTAGAGAATTTCTACATGTAAGGGCATGGTGTTGGTTAAGCCACGTATTTTTCCAGACACAACAGAAACTGCACCAAACTCACCCATCGCTCTGGCATTACTGAGAATAACGCCATATATCAACGCCCATTTCACATTGGGTAGTGTCACGTACCAAAGTGTCTGCCAGCCGCTTGCGCCCAATACAATAGCCGCCTCCTCCTCATCACGCCCCTGAGCTTCCATCAAGGGAATCAATTCGCGCGCGATAAACGGAAAAGTGACAAAAATGGTTGCCAGTACAATGCCAGGCACCGCAAAAATGATCTGTAAGTCGTTTGCCTGCAACCAGCCGCCGAACCAGCCGTTAACACCAAACACCAGCACGTACATCAGACCCACAACAACCGGTGACACTGAGAACGGCAAGTCAATAAATGTCAGCAAAATATGTTTGCCCGGGAAATCAAACTTGGCAATACACCAGGCTGCTGCCACACCAAACACCAAATTCAGTGGCACGGAAATAACTGCCACCAACAGCGTCAGTCGCACAGCAGCCAGTGCGTCAGGCTCAGTGATCGACTCCCAGTAGACATCAATGCCTCGTCTTAGCGCCTCGTAAAAAATCGACAGCAGTGGCATCACCAGGAAAAAAATAAAAAACAAAAGCCCCAGCGAAATGATGGTCCACTTCAACCACGCAGGTTCACGCGTGGCGATATTTCTTTCAAATTTTGTTTGCATGTTTTTCCAACTTTTTTTGTGATGAGCTCAGCGTGACCGGCCGGTGCGTTTCGCTGTCCAGGCTTGTAAGCCATTGATCAGCAGTAGCAACAGAAATGAAACCACCAGCATCACAGCTGCCACCGCTGTTGCACCGAGATAATCGAACTGCTCGAGCTTGGTGATGATGATCAATGGAGTAATCTCAGACACCATTGGCATATTGCCAGCAATAAATATCACTGAGCCGTATTCGCCGACTGCTCTTGCAAACGCCAGTGCAAATCCAGTAAGTAATGCAGGCGTCAACACCGGTAACACGACGTAATAAAAACTTTGCCAGCGACGCGCTCCCAGACTGGCCGCTGCTTCTTCAAGTTCTGTTTCCAGATCCTCGAGCACGGGCTGAACAGTGCGCACTACAAATGGAACGCCGATAAATATCAGTGCCACCAATACACCTAATGGCGTGTAAGCGACCTTGATGCCAAATACGCCTTCAAGGTACTGACCGATCCAGCCGTTCTGGGCATACAGCGCTGTTAATGCGATACCTGCAACGGCCGTTGGCAGCGCAAACGGCAGATCTATCAATGCGTCAACAACGCGTTTGCCTGGGAAGGTATAGCGAACCAAGGCCCAAGCAAGCATCAGTCCAAACACAGCATTAATGGCTGCCGCTGCCAGCGAGGCGCCAAAGGTCAGTTTGTAAGAGGCCATCACACGCGGCGCTGTCACAATCTCCCAGAATTCAGGCCAGGAGAGCTCTGAAGCACGAATGAATACCGCTGAAATAGGCAAAATCACAATCAGGCACAAGTAAAATAAGGTGTAGCCCAATGACAGTGAAAAGCCGGGCAGCACACTGTAGTTGCGCTTCGCAATTTTTCTATATGCCGGTTTAACGGGCTCCAAAGCAGAGGACAGCGACATAACAAAATTCCAGGTTCAGGATCGGATCTGCGTTCAAGTGGCGGGGAGTCTATAGAGGCAACAAACGATTAAAAAACAATTTAATCTTGCAAGCTTATTCAAAAAAATTATATACGACCTTCCATCTGTCGCCGAGTTTGCTGGCGTACATGTGCCAGCACACTGCCGCGCCCCAGACGCAAAAGAGGATTACCAGGCTCAGGGCGCGCAATAGCACTTGCCTGCCGCATTCTGCTGGCCAGCAACTCCTTTATGTAGGGCCATGGACCGTACCCGCCCTCGGTATTGATGTGGCCAGCCTGGCCGACATTAGTCAGGTCCAGCCCCCAGCGCTCAGCAATCACACCAGCTGTTGCCAGCGTTAACCAGGGATCGTTTTCACTGGCAATCACTACGCCTTCAACTCCCAGCGCCTGGGAAGGAATGACTGGCCACACCCCTTCTTTTTCTTTAATAACAGATTGCCTTATGGCAGGCTCATGCCAGGCGTTTGCTCCATGCACTTGTCTGCATCCAAGCAAATGAAATCGGGCAGGATCTGCCGGCGCCACAAAGATCACACCTGCAACTTTCTGGGGGCGATCAGCGACTGCAATGGCTGCTGCCAGACAGCCAAAACTGTGAGCAACAATCCATTGATAGTTGTCACTGCGCTGCAGTTGCTGACGGATTTTTCCGGCCCACACCGACAACACTGGGTCGTCCCAATCCACTCCAGACAAGCGCTGTGCGCCATCTATCTGCATTTGCAACCAGCTCTGCCAGTGTGCCTCGTCACTCCCGCGAAAGCCGGGAACAATCAGCACCCCGTCCTGACGCAGACGTTTAGAATCAGCAGTGACAGTGTTAGCACCTGAGTGACTCATAATATTAATCCCCGTATGTCAGGCCAACTCACTGGCCCGATATCTGGTCAAACACACCGCCGTCTGAAAAGTGTGTTTGCTGTGCATTCGCCCACCCACCAAACACCTCGTCAACTGTGACCAGTTTCACTTCAGGGAATCGTGCAATATCTTCAGGTGCCGCATGTTCTGGCAAGGCAGGACGATAGTAGTGTTTGGCAGCAATCGCCTGAGCCTCAGGTGTATACAAAAACGCCAGGTAAGCCTGGGCCGCTTCAAGTGTGCCTTTACGACGCGCATTTTCTTCAACAACCGCGACCGGTGGCTCTGCGAGGATGGAAATTGAAGGCACGATAATTTCGAAATTTTCTGGACCCAGCTCATTAAGCGCCAAAAATGCTTCGTTTTCCCAAGATAAGAATACATCTCCTATCCCTCGCTGCACAAAAGTGGTTGTAGCGCCCCGAGCGCCCGAGTCCAGCACCAATACATTGCTGTAAAGATCGTCCACAAACTGCTTGGCTGACGCTTCAAAACCACCGGGTTGAGCAAGTGCATACGCCCAGGCTGCAAGATAGTTCCAGCGCGCGCCGCCGGAGGTTTTAGGGTTGGGTGTAATCACACCTACGCCAGGTTTAACAAGATCGTCCCAGTCGCTGATGGCTTTTGGATTTCCTTTGCGCACTAAAAATACAATCGTCGATGTGTACGGTGAGCTGTTGTTAGGTAACAAGGACTGCCAGTTCTCTGGCAGTTTTTTCGTTAATTGCGCAACCGCATCAATGTCGTATGCCAAAGCCAGTGTAATGATGTCTGCATCCAGTCCGTCGATGACTGAACGTGCCTGGCTGCCAGAGCCGCCATGTGACATGTTAAAACTCAGTTTTTCACCACTTTGAGTTTCCCACGCTCTGGCAAATGCAGGATTTATTTCGCGGTAAAGTTCGCGTGTTGGATCATATGAAACATTCAGCAATGTTTTCTGGGTTTGTGCCTGCGCATCGCTGATACCCAACAGTGCCGATAAACTCAGGCTAAGAATTGCCAGTCTGGATTTGATTCGCATGGTGTCTTGCTCCAAAAATTGAATGTAGGTCACAACGCATCCATCAGGTGGACATGCGTTTTATGTGGCGCTACTGTAGCAAGCAGTCTTTGACTGACTAACCAAGAAAAAATCAGAAGCTTAGATAGAATCCGGGAAAACACATGCTTACATCTGACGAATACATCCAATATGACGCTGTAGGTCTGGCGGACTTGCGGCAATCAGGGGAAATCAGCGCCGCCGAGTTATTGCAATGCGCGCTGGCACAAACTCAAAAACTGAATCCCGCCATTAATGCCGTTGTATTCCAAGATGTTGAAGGGGCGGAAGGTACCGCTCGCGCTATCGATTCCCGCAAAATCAATGTCAATCAGACATCAATGGCTTCCAGCAGTTTGCTGGCGGGTGTGCCATTTCTGATCAAGGAAGTAAATGCCGTCGCCGGTTGGCCACACACTCGCAGTACACAATTGTTGAAGGGTCAAATCGCCTCGATCGATAGTGCGGTTGTGCGTCGCTACAAACAAGCCGGGTTAGTACCTTTTGGCAGCACCAACACGCCTGAGCTTTGTCTGACAATCACTACAGAGTTTTCTCTGTTTGGAGCTTGTCGCAATCCTCACAATTTGCAACACAGTGCAGGAGGCTCCAGTGGTGGTTCCGCAGCAGCTGTTGCAGCCGGCATTGTGCCCGCAGCCGATGCCAGTGATGGTGGCGGCTCCATTCGTATTCCGGCAGCCAACTGCGGTTTGATTGGGCTAAAACCCAGTCGTGGGCTGACAGTCGTAGAAGCCGATGTGGGGGCCGCCTGGAGTGGCATGAGTGTCAGTCATGTTGTAACACGGTCTGTACGTGATTGCGCCGCCTTTCTGGATGTACTGAAACTCGATAAACCAGATCTGTTTGCCCTGCCCGACTTTCGTGAGTCCTATTTCTATGCACATGCCAGGTCACCAGGCAAACTGAGGATAGCGGTGCAGAGACACCATCCTGCAGGCCTTGCAGTGCACGCTGATTGTCTGGCGGCGCTGGATCAGCTTGTAAAAACATGTGTAGACGCTGGGCACAGCCTGGACGAGATCACTTTACCCGTGGATTACGGCAAAGTCGGTGCTGCCATGTCTGCACTGATCAATATTCACGTGGCACAGATCATCAGTGCGGGATTACAGACTGTGCAGGCTCAAGATCTCGCGAGCGGTAAAAACCGCGACTCTGGCGCCTCCGCTGTGTTGACTTTGGAATCGGCCGGGTTATCAGAATCCAGTCGTCGTATGGCTGCACGAGGCATGCAATCCAGTGCATCTCAATATTTGGCAGCACTGGACATACTAAAACAGGCGGAACGTCAGATGGCATTGTTCCACAAAGACTATGACATTATCCTTTCGCCGGTGCTGGCTCAACCGGCAGCGCCGCTGGGCTGGTTAGATATGAATTCATCAGACGTGCGCGAATATGCCAGCCGATACGCTGGCTACAGTCCATTCACTGCGCTCTTTAATGGCACTGGTCAGCCAAGTATGTCCTTGCCTTTGTACACCTCAAAGACTGGGGTACCCGTAGGTGTCATGGCGAGTGCAGCATGGGGGCATGATCATTTACTGCTGCAACTGGCTAATCAGCTGATTCCTGGCATTGTGGCGACCGCCAGAATGACCTGAAGTGCAAGGCTGGCGGTCATTCTGCCGCCTACCCAGCTTCTCGGTCTGTTGTTATAATCCGCGCTCTTTTTACAGCAGCACTATTTTTTAAGCCACACTACAGGAACCAAACTTGTCATGAGCAAAACTTCTACTTTTTCACGATGGCGCCCGCACCCCTGGCACGGTATTGCTGCGGGCACCGATCTGCCGCGCGTGGTGAATGCCTATATCGAGATCACCCCGTTTGACCAGATGAAGTATGAAATCGACAAAGATTCTGGCTACCTGTGTATTGACCGTCCGCAGCCTACTTCCGCCCAACAGCCCACTCTTTACGGCTTTATTCCACGTACCTACTGCGGAAACCGTGTGCGTGATCTGATGCCGGGCACAGAATGTGGTGACGGTGATCCTCTGGATATTTGTGTGATCAGCGAGCGCGCGATTGATCGCTCAGAAATTATTATCAAAGCTAAAGTGTTGGGCGGCCTGCCCATGAACGATGGTGGCGAAGCGGATGACAAAATCATCGCAGTCATCAAAGATGATCCTGTTTTTGGTCACATGAACGATATATCTGAACTGCCACCTACCTTGGTTCATCGTATTTCTCATTACTTTCAGACCTACAAAATGGTACCAGGCAAAACCAACAAAGTGTCTATTGGTGACGCTTACGGTTACGAACACGCCAAAGTTGTTCTCGCGGCAGCGATGGCCGACTACGATGAAGATTATGGTGACGTGACCAAGGACTGATTGAACAGCGCTTTTGCCACACATAACAAAACGGCCCCAGGGATTTACACCGAGGGGCCGTTTTTTTTGGCGTCAATTTGTTTAACTGCAATTTTCTATTTCATGACTCTGTGTCGCACAGCGGTCACTTCCGCCAGGATTGAAATTGCAATTTCTGCCGGTGTTTTGCTGCCAATCATAAACCCGATTGGGGCATGCAAACGTTCAATCTCGGCTTCAGTCAATCCCAATTCGGGTAAACGCAAGCGCCTATTTGCGGATGTTCTCTCAGAGCCCATGGCACCTATATAAAATGCATCAGTCTTTAAGGCTTCCATCAATGCCATGTCATCGACGCGAGGATCGTGAGCCAATGCAATCACCCCACTGTAGGGATTACTGAACTGGTCCCGCACCACATCATCAGGTAAGTCTGAGGACAACTGTACGCCTGGTACAAACCAGTTATTCAGATAGTCCGGTCGTGGATCGCACAAGGTCACATCGTAATCCATGCTCAATGCCAGTTCGGCCACATAACGTGCCACATCTCCTGCCCCCAGCAGCAACAGTCGGTAGCGTGGACTCAGACTGTGCAACATCTGTTCATGGGAGAGGATGACTGCTTCATCGGAGGATTCCGGTGCGGTATCTATATGGCCGGTGATGAGATCGACTCGCCTGCTGATGCGTTGATGATTATTCAGCGCTCTGTCAATTTCCGCAAACGTACTGATGTTGTGCGGCGTTGCCTGAATGAACTCCAATAGAACATGCAGTTGGCCACCACAGGGCAAGCGTAAGCGAGCCTGCTCTTCAGCCGAGACGCCATAGTGCACCATAAACGGCTTCTTCTCAGTTTCGTAGCGTGTTTTTAAAGCGCCTTCACGCAACTGCTGCAGAAAATCCTCTTCGATACACCCACCTGAGATCGAGCCCACCAGTTCGCCATCCTGCGTACAGGCCATCATGGCGCCGATCGGCCTTGGCGACGACCCCCAGGTTTTGATGATGGTACACAACCAAACGGCTTTACCTTCCACCAGCCAGTTGGCAACGCGAGCGATAATATGGTGCTGACTACTTTGCATAGCGTTAAATCCTGAACTCAGACAGTGCGAGTTTTCCAACTGCCTTTCATGAAAAAATAAACGCCGATCAGGCTCATACTCATGTCGGCAACAAACACAGACCAGTATACACCTTCCGGCCCCCAGGCAAGTCGGTTCGCCAAAGTCCATGCCAGCGGAATTTGTATAATCCAGAACGCGGCCAGATTGATCCATGTTGGCGTCATGGTATCGCCAGCACCGTTATAGGCTTGGATAACAACAGATCCAATTGCATAGAATATGAATCCGTAACTCAAAATGCGCAGGCTCTGAATCCCATTAAGAATGACCTCAGGATCAGAGCTGAAAAAGCTCATGACCCAGGTAGGGAAAAATATCAGTACCAGTGCCACCATGATCATATAGCACAGGTTATATCGAGCCACTTGCCAGACTGTTTGCTCTGCGCGGTCCGCTTTACCAGCGCCAAGATTTTGGCCTACCAGCGTTGCCACGGCATTACTTAAACCCCAGGATGGCAAAATCACAAAAATGATCACGCGAATGGCAATGGTATAACCCGCTACCGCTTCATTGCCATGTTGTGCAACCAAGCGCATCAGAAATACCCAGCTGGCCGTTGCAATCAGAAACTGGGCAATACCACCCACAGATATGCGCAACAACTGCAGCACAATACTCAGTTGTATAAACATATGCTGCCACAGCAATTGAATTCTGTGATTGCGGCTGCAGAGGTAATACAACTGATAAACAATGCCGATACCACGCCCAATATTCGTTGCCACGGCGGCCCCTGCGATGCCAAGCTCAGGGAACGGACCCATGCCGTAGATCAGCAGCGGATCCAGAACAATATTGATGCCGTTGGCAAGAATCAACGCGCGCATCGCAATGCTGGCATCACCAGCGCCCCGAAATACCGCATTGTTTAAAAACAAAAAGACGATGGTAAACGATCCGGTCAGCATTATTTGTGTGTAACTACTGCCCGCCGCAATCAGCGACTCATCACCACCCATCAGACGCAGGATATCTGGCGCAAACCAGTAACCGGTCATGCCTACCAACACGGAAATCGTAATACCTATCCACATCGCCTGACCGGCAACCGTTGCCGCAGCTACCGGGTTACCTTCGCCTATCCTGCGCGCGACCATCGCAGTCGCTGCCATGCTGATGCCGATGGCAACGGCATAAAGTAAAGACATCACTGCTTCGGTAAGTCCAACGGCCGCAACCGCTTCTGCGCCCAGCCCTGCTACAAAAAAGATATCAACGATTGCAAAAACAGACTCCATCGCCATCTCGAGAATCATCGGGACGGCTAACAGGAAACTTGCGCGGGCAATGGAACCTTCGGTGTAATTGATGTTGGCATCGCCAACTAAAGCCTGCTTAAAAAGTCTTAGACCCGCTTTTATTCTGGATAACATAGACACACACCCCGCATTCGGGCATCGGGAAACGCCGAATTTATAGACAATTGGAAAGGTTTGTCAGGTAAAGATTGTTGTGCGAAATGAGGCGTCAGGTGCTATCGCGGATTGACGCCTCAATGGGCAGTTAACTGCCTTAAGCGAACAATCATTATTGTCTTAGAGGTGAGCTGCATGGGCCTGCACTCCTTACAGTGGGGTGTCTTCCAGTTTAATCAGGTCGACTTAACTCGGGAAGAACAGCTCGGGAGTATAATCCTCGAGCCATAAATTGTCTGATGATTTTTTGTCACATTATGTTACATTGCTGCGTCTGAATTGGGGCGGCGGTTTTTACGTCTTTTTGGATCCTATGATAATAACAATTGCTATAACAGGAACTATTAAGGAATGACTTTACCGGTAGTAATTTGTGATGACTCTGCACTTGCCAGAAAGCAGATGGCCAGGGCCTTGCCAGTGCACTGGGATATAGAACTGAGTTTTGCAACAAACGGGCAGGAAGCGATTGCGGCGATACAGCAGGGCAAAGCGGATCTCTTGTTTCTTGACCTCAATATGCCGGTAATGAACGGTTATGAAGTTCTGGAGATGATCAGAAAACATGATCTGCCCACGCTGGTACTGGTCGTTTCTGGTGATATACAAGAAGAAGCCAGGCAACGTGTGATGAGTAAAGGTGCGCTCGATTTTATCCGCAAACCCGTCACCTCTGAGCAGATTCAGCAAATTTTGACGCGTTATGGTGTCTTCCAGGAAAACACCTTTACCGATCAACAACATACAAGCGTCCGAGAGGAGCAACCTGCCCCCTCCTTCTTAGAGTCACTTCGTGAAGTAGTGAACGTGGCGATGGGCCAGGCAGGCAGTCACATGAGCGAATTGTTGGGTACATTCATCCAATTGCCCGTGCCGGACGTGTTTTTGTGCACCTATGGTGAACTTGATCGCAAGTTGTCCTATGCATTTGACGACAAACTGAATGCTGAAAAATTTAGCGGTGTTTCCCATGGATTCAGCGGAAACGGGGTTGCTGGTGAAGGTATCCTGCTGCTGCAGAATAGCGACCTGTCGCGACTGCAGACTTTGATGCGCAAAGACTTGCCAGAACAGAGTGATTCCCCTGCTGGCATACTCAGTGACTTATCTGAATTGCTTGTTGGTTCATGCCTGAAGGGTATTAGTCACCAGCTGGATATCGAGTTCAATCACAGTTACCCGGCATTGCTTGGCACAGAACAAGCCTTGCACGTGCTGTTGGATAATACGGATAAAAAAGAAAAGATACTCGCTGTATCAATCTCGTATCATTTGAGTTCGCCAGATATCCATTGCTACTTACTGCTGTTGTTTACGGCGGATTCTTTGGCGAGAATTCAATCACGTGTGGAATTGTTAGCATCGGAGCACGCCGGAGAGTTGTCATGACTAATGTTTCTGATTTGCATGATGATGTTCGCCAGCAACATATCCTGTTTCAGCTGCTGCAAACCCTGGATAACGGGCTGATACTGTTAAACAGTCAGTATGAGGTTATGTTGTGGAATGGATTTATGGAAAACCACAGTGGCATACCTATCGGCGCAGCGCGTGGTAAATCGATTTTTGAACTGTTTCCAAATTTGCCGAAAATCTGGCTGACCAAAAAAATAGACTCAGTGTTCAGACTACAAATCAGGGCATTTTGCACCTGGGAAGAACACCCACGTCTATTTGAGTTTAAAAGTACACGTCCGCTAAGCGGCCACTCTTTGATGATGTATCAAAATGTGACCATGATTCCTTTATTGGGATTGGATAGCAAAGTCAACCAGGTATGTCTGCAAATTTATGATGTGACTGAGATTGCAACTCGCAAAAAAGCTTTGGAGTCCGCAAATCTGTCTCTGCAGCGACTGAGCCGCACGGATCGACTTACGGGCATTAATAATCGAGGTTTTTGGGAGGAAAATCTGGAGCAAGAGTTTTTACGCTGCCATCGCAGTCATCGGCCAGCCTCTCTAATCATGCTGGACATTGATCACTTTAAACATTTTAACGACACGCATGGTCACAGTGCTGGCGATGAGGTGTTGCGCGCGGTCTCGAATCAGATCAAAAAATCCCAAAGAACAACGGATACTGCTGGTCGTTACGGCGGGGAAGAGTTCGCGATCATTTTGCCAGACACCGATGGCCAACAAGCGCTGGCGGTTGCAGAACGGTTAAAGCAGCAAATCAGTAAACTGCAGCTGGAATGGCAAAATCAGTTGCTCACTATCACCGTGAGTATGGGTATTAGTGAGTACAATCAGTCGATGTCGGTTTATCAGGAATGGATAGACCACGCGGACGCAGCACTTTACAAAGCTAAAGCTTGCGGGCGTAATCTGTGTGTCCTTGCAGACCCCTTTGCACAAAAGCAGTAAGGCCGTGAGCGCGCTATTGCAAACAGAACGGCGCGTGGGTTTGTTCAAGTCGCAGTAAAAACTGCTTACAATCCAAACCCCCACCAAACCCGGTCAAACTGCCATTGCTACCGATGACCCGGTGACAGGGAATAACTATCGGTAGTGGGTTTTGGCCATTTGCGGCACCGACTGCCCTGCTTGCCTCAGGTTTTCCGATGCTATTAGCAATGTCCCCGTAGCTGCAGGTGGCACCATAAGGAATTTTTTCCAGGGCTGACCAGACTGCTTGCTGAAAGTCGGTACCTTTAGGTGCCAACACTAAACTGAAATCAGTCAACTCACCGGCGAAGTACGCTGACAGTTGTTGTTTTACGGGTTTAAAAGCGTCATTTCTGCGCATCCAGTCAGCTTCAGGAAGTCGTGCCGCCCGGCCAGTTGGAAAACTGATGAGATTGAGCGCTATGCCATCACCGGCCAGCAGCAAGCTGCCCACCGGTGACTCATAGTAGCTGTAGTACGTGACGCTCACGGTCAGCGAGTCTGCAGATCTTCTGCTAAAGCAACAGCTTTCGAAATTACGTATTGCAGAATGGCCTCAGTATCAGACTGATTGAGTTGTCCATCAAACGATACCATGCCGCCTGATGCCAATTCACCACGCAATACCACGCCATTCCAAGCATCCAGATTGTGCAAGCGCGCTGAGTAACGCAGGTCAGGGAACACCCCTGCACCATCACTCGCCGCATTATTGCCATGGCAAACGCTGCAGAATCGACCGTAAGCTTGCTCGCCTTGCGCCAGCATTTCATTATTGGCAATCAGCGGCGGAGGATTAAGCGCACGCTCCTCTGCTGTAATGACCTGTGTGGGCAACTGATGTGTGCCATTCAAGGCATACACAAGCAAACGTGAATTATTGCTGGACGCGCGTGTTGTGGAGCCAACAGCGCCTGGACCTGTTTGCGGTAAAGCGCGGGAACCCGCCAGTACAGCAACATACTGCACACCATCAATCATGTAAGTAGATGGTGCAGCAACAGTGGATGACTGTGTAATAGCCGACCAAAGACGCTCGCCATCGGTGTCTCTATAGGCAACAAATTCACCAGCACCATTGCCTTGGAATACCAGACCACCTGCGGTAGAAACAACGCCAGCTGCATGGGTTGGTATCAATTGGGGTGCTCGCCATACTTCACGTTGCGCAACCGGATCCCAGGCCAGCAAGTAGGCTTGACGAACCGGAGCAGCCGCGCCGGCAGCGGCA
>JAUSPW010000410.1 GCA_030652635.1 Pseudohongiella sp.
AGGGGACGGAGGGATCATTTTTTGTACAGATGTAAACCATTTTTTGTATAAATGTTTACGATGAGGCGGTGTACTTGTATCTAAATTGGTGGGCTGGCGACATAAGGTTGCCCTCCCCTACTGCCGCCTCATCGACTTTACTATCGCTAGATCTTGCAGCAATCTTGATTTCCCCAAAAAGCCCCTCAAATTGCTAATGTCTTTCTGTGGTTGTTCAGAAGCCCACCAATCTCTCAAAACTCCGACTTCAAAGCGCAAGTCACTTGATCTTTTCACAAAAACACATCGAGTGAATATCTCTATAGTCAGAAAAATAAAACTGGCAAGCAGGCCTGCTATTGCCTAAAAAACATAAGACACTTAAGTGTTCAATATGAACGTCATGTGTTTGGTGTTGGAGGTGCGGCCTTCGGTCTAGCAGCTGTACTTTGGGGGCACTCCGGCAGGGACTCAATAAAGAGGAACAATTCGTGCCTGAATTCTTTCGCAATTGCCACATCATGTCAGTTATCGTTTTACTTGCCCTTTGGCAACTTTTGAACAACCCGGAAGACTCAATCAATCGCATCGTCACGGCAGGTATCATTGTTGCAGCACTGCTCCTCCTCAATGTTCACACTTGGCATATCAGACGCACGTACAACAGGAAGAATGGTTGATAACATCTGGCGCGCCCAAGTCATATCGCCCGTGATAAAGTCACCCTGGAATCGACTCTAGGGACCAGACTCAATTGAGTATTGAATTACTGATCAGTTTGATTGGGCTTGCGCTGATTGACAGCACCAGCATCGGGACACTACTGATTCCGATCTGGTTGCTGCTGGACCACCGTCAGGTGCGTGCATCCAGCATGATGATTTACCTGCTGACAATCGCAGGTCTTTATCTGCTGATGGGCATCGCCATCATGTTGGGAGCAGACTTGCTTGCCAACGCTGAAAGTCCTGCGCCATTCAATGAAGCACACCCTACCAATTCGATCACATCGTTATTGGTGTTGATTGCGCAATTGGCGATCGGTATCGGGTTGTTTGTCATCAGCTTTCGTTTTGACAGTAGCAAACCCGGTGCTTCCTCCCGGATCGAGCGCTGGAAACAAAAAGCCGCAGATGCCACAACATCCGTGCGCTTTCTAATGGGGTTGGCCCTGTTTGCTGCCTTGGCGGAAGTTGCAACCATGTTGCCCTATCTCGGCGCAATCGCCCTGATTGCCACGGCGCAACTGCCATGGCATCTGGTTTTTGCCCTGATGCTTGCCTACTGCCTGCTTATGATTTTACCGGCGATGGTACTACTGGTGCTGCGAATGCTGCTGGGTGAACGCATCCGGCCCATGTTGATAAAAGTAGATCGCTGGATCACCCAAAACGCGGCCTCAGCACTCGGCTGGGTGCTGGGCATCGCAGGATTCCTGATTGCCAGCGATGCGTTGAGCAGACTGTGGATTGTGTGGTTTGCATAATCTGTGATGCGTCGACGTGAGCAACAGGCAGGTGGCAGGGCAGAGGACCGGCCGCATCCTCTGCATCAACGCCCGGCGCTGCGGAACTCGACCTTCGCGGCTGCGCCGCTCGGGACTCGGACAATCCTCGCGCTTGTTCGGGCTTTGCTGCAGAGGATCACCGCGGCCTGATTAGTCCTCTGCCCTGCCACCTGCCTGTTGCGCCTATCTCCCGCCTCCGTATACAACACAAAGTCACCACAGTTTACATCTGTACAAAAAATGATCCCTCCGTCCCCT
>JAUSPW010000411.1 GCA_030652635.1 Pseudohongiella sp.
ACGGAGGGATCAAAAAATGACCAGTTGTAAACCAGACGCAAAATTTGCCACCAGTCCCCTATCGTGCTCGTGTTATGATCCGCGCCCTATGACTATATCCTGGTATCCCGGACACATGTTCAAGGCCAACAAAGAGTTGGCCAAACTCATGCAGCAGATCGACGTTGTGATCGAGGTGCTTGATGCGCGCATGCCTGGCGCAAGCAGCAATCCTCTGATGCACAAAATGCGACTGCAGCATCACAAACCGTGTCTGCACATTCTTAACAAGGCTGATCTGGCCGATCCCGCTCATACCCGCGCCTGGCTGCAATACTTCAACAGCCAGCCCGGCAGTCGCGCGCTCGCCAATGGCAAAGACAGCAACCTGAACACCGATCTGATTATTGGTGCCTGCCAAAGGCTTGTCGATGAACAGGCGCTGATGCCTAAAGCCAAAGTGGCGGTGGAATCAGAACCTGACGATAGCCTGGCGTCGGATGAGGCGGTGCCAGACACATCAGATACCGACATGCTTGGGGAAACCGAGCTGTCTGACGATCCCATCTCTGATGACGAAACCGACATCGACGACAGCGCAGGACAAGAGCGCTACCGCAAACGAAAATTTAACGCAGTCATTGCCGGCATCCCTAACGTGGGTAAGTCCACTTTGATGAACCAGATCATTGGACGCAAGCTCGCCAAAACCGGTAATGAGCCTGCGGTCACCAAATCCCAGCAAAGAGTCAAGCTTAACGATCAATGGTATCTTTTTGATACGCCTGGCGTTTTATGGCCAAGACTGGAAGACCAACAAGCCGCATACCGGCTGGCGGCCGCCGGCGCGATTCGCAACACAGCAATTGTTTTTGAAGACGTTGCCATGGTTGCTGCTGAGTTTCTGATGCGCGATTTTCCGGATTCATTAAAAGCGCGCTACAAGTTTAACGAGCTGCCAAGCTCCGCCGAAGAATTTATGGAGCAGCTTGCCATCAAACGTGCCTGCCGCAACAAAGCCGGCCGAACCGACTGGCATCGCGTTTCGGAAATCCTGCTGCACGATTTTCGTGAAGGCAGCCTTGGGCGCCTGACACTGGAATTGCCCCCAAGCTCCTGAATACAATTACCTTTAACAATGAAACCCGCTGCTGTGCAACACATGCCTCGAGCAATCTATGGCGACACAAGCAGCCTTTTAACACCAATGGATTGATCATTTTTTGATCCCTCCGTCCCCT
>JAUSPW010000413.1 GCA_030652635.1 Pseudohongiella sp.
TCCACCAGCAAAATGGCATTGTTAACCACAATACCAATCAGCATGATCAACCCCATAAAACTCTGCATGTTGAGTGTGGTACCGGTGGCCAGCAACATGGGTACTACACCCACAATCGCCAGCGGCACTGAAAACATCACAATCAGCGGGTCAAGGTAGCGCTCAAACTGCGCGGCCATGACCATGTAAATCAACACCAGCGCCATCACAATGGCCATCACAAAATCGCGCTGGGCTTTTTGCTGCTCTTCGTATTGCCCGCCGTACACCAATGAGAAACCGTCAGGCAGTGGCATCAACGCCAGATCGGCACGAATTCTGTCCACGGCATCACCCAGCGCTACGCCACTTTGCAGATTGGCGTTGATAAACGTGACGCGTTGCCCGTCGATACGACGAATGTCCGTGGGGCCGCGGTCATAACTGCTGGTAACCAGCGACGACAAAGGCACCACCTGGCCGTTTGAGGCGCGGATGGAAATATTGTCGATGTCTTGCACGTTCAGGCGATCTTCCTGACGCAGACGCACCACAATATCAATTTCCTCACCACGATCGCGGAACACCCCGGCACGTGATCCGCCAATACTGGCCTGCACGGCGCGGCTGACATCGGCGACGCTGATGCCGAGACTGGCCATACGCTCTCTGTCAAAACGGATATTCTGCTCGGGACGCCCTTCGAGGCGACTCAAGTTGACGTCGGCGATGCCGGGGATTAACTCAACACGCTGCTGCACGGCTTGTGCCACTTGCACCGCCTGATCCAGATCATAACCACGCAGCTCGATCTGCACAGCATCGTCGCCGCCGCTGGATCCCATCATGCGGTTCATAAACCCCATACCCGACTGTGCACGCACTTGCACACGCATACCCGGAATCGCCTGCTGAACGCGCGCACGTAAAAAGTCAGCCAATGCGTCCGCGTTCATGCTGCGCTCACCTTGGGGGACCAGTTGTATTTCTATTTCTGCGCTGCCGTTTGACACATCACGCAGGTAATGCAAGACATCCTGAGGTGGCAGAATCGACTGCACCACGGTATCCATTTCCATCAGGTAGGAGTGCAGGATGGCAATATTGGTGCCTTGATCCATGCTCATTCGGATACGAATGCTGTCGGCCTGAGCCTGAGGGCTCAATTCGTAGGACAGGTAGCGTGTACCAAACAGCGCGGCGCCAAGCAGCGCAACGGTGCCCGCCACTACAATGATCGGGTGACGCAGCGACCAACTCAGTGCGCTTTCATAACGATTTTCCATGGCTTGCAACACGCGCTCGTTGCCACCGACAGGACCTGTGCGTTCGGCATCCGGCACCACCGATAAAAACCGGCTGGCCAACATGGGCACCAAGGTCAGTGCTACAAACAGGGAACAGATCAGTGAGAACGCGACCACCAAGGCCAATTCCTGATACATGGCACCGGTGGTGGTTTGCATAAACAGCACCGGCAAAAATATCACCAGCGTGGTCAATGTCGAGGCCACCACCGCGCCGGTCACTTGTTGTGTACCTTTGGCGGCAGCTTCCATTTTGGAGGCGCCGCCCTGCCTCAAGCGCACAATGTTTTCAATCACCACAATGGCGTTGTCGACAATCATGCCCACACCCAAGGCCAGCCCACCAAAACTCATCTGATTGAGTGTCAGGCCGCCAAAATACAACAGGCCGAAGGTGGAAATGATGGCAATCGGGATCGCAACCGAGATCACCATGGTGATAGACCCATTGCGGAAAAACGCCAACAACACAATCACTGTCAACATGCCACCCCACAACGCGGAGTTGCGCACACTGTCGATAGACTGCTGAATAAACTGGCTTTGATCCTGAATCACAATCATGTTGATATCAGGGCGTTCGGCTGAAATGCGTTCGGCCTCGCGGCGAATCTCTTGCGCCACAGCCACCGTGTTGGCGCCGGACTGTTTACGGATACCCAGTCTCAACATGGGCGTTTCATTGATTTCCACAAATCGGCCAATGTCGCGCCTGTCCAGCGAGACCTCTGCCAGATCGCCCACCCGAATCGGCACCCCATTGATATTGCGGATCACCGTGTCACGCACTTCCTGCACGTTGTCATATTCGCCGCGCGATCGCACATACAAATCGCTCATTCCGCGCCGCACGTTACCGCCGGGCAAGGTGGTATTTTCTCGACCAATGGCACTGCTGATATCGTTCATGGTCAGCCCGCTGGCCAACAGTCGGTCGCGGCTGACTTCCACACGAATTTCGCGGTTGATGCCGCCCCAGATATCGATGGCACCCACGCCGGGAATCTGTTCAAAGCGGCGCGCCAGATCGCGCTCCAGAATACGGGTCAGTTCCATCATGTCGAGCGTGGACTGGGCACCAATGACCACAATAGGTTGGTCGTCAGGATTAAACCGGTTGATACGCGGCGCATCGGCCTCATCGGGAATGGAACGGCGCACGCGGTCAAGGGCTTCACGCACGTCATTGCTGATCACGTCGAGATCAACACCTTGGGCAAAACGCAGCGACACCGAGGCGTTGCCTTCGCGCGAGAAAGAAGTCATGCGTTCCACGTCCGGCACAACGGACAGCGCGTTCTCCAGTGGCTCAGTGATAAGCAACTCGATTTCTTCCGGGCCGACATTGGGATAACTGACTTGTACTGACAACTCAGGCATTTCAATGGCGGGCAGCAGATCCACCGGCAAAAAGCGGAAAGATAAGGTGCCCAGTGTGATAATGATCAGGAACACCATGGTGGTGGCAACGGGGCGTCTGATCGATGTGGTGGTTAATGCCATGGTGCTTATTCTCGTATGATAGGCCGGAGTACAACGCGCTGATCAGGTTGATGCTCAGCTTTCGGCAACAGGTTTTTGTTGCTCACGTGCACGATCGATAATCTCAAACAGATCCCGACTTTGCATACGCTGCATATCCATCATGCGTTGCCACTCCATCAGACGCGCGCGCGCCGCGGCTGTATTGCCCACCAGCAGGTTCTGCCCGACTGTAACGACCCAGTCGCCCTCGTTGATGCCGCTTACGCCAGTCGCCATACGTCCGCTGGCAATGACCGATATGGGTACAAATCTGACTGGCAGTTCTGGTGTTAATGCCGGTGCGCCGTCCACTTCTGCCAGTGGCCGGTACTCGTTGCCGGGGGGCGGTTGCATCACAAACACGCCTTCAACACCGGTGCGCGGATGTCGATAAATGGCACTGTTAGGGATCAAGACGGCTTCTTCAGACTGGCCATACAACACATCGACGGTCACAAACATACCAGGACGCATGATGTTGTCGACATTGGCTACATCGATATAGGCCTGTGTGCGCAGCGTTGTGCTGTCCAGGAACGGCGACATGCGGGCGATCTGACCGGTTATCTGCAGATCGGGCCAGCTCTCGGAATACAAATTGACCGGCATGCCCTGTCGGATATAACTCAGGTTGCGTTCGGTGAGCAGAATCTCGACTTGCATCTGCGACAGGTCACCAATCAGGAACAGCTGCGAATTGGGGCCGGCAATTTGTCCGCGTTCGGCATTGCGCAAGCCAATGGTGCCGCTGGTCGGCGCACGCACGATGGTGCGATCCAGTTCCATCTGCCGCTCTTGCAATTGCGACTCGGACTGACGCAGTTGCGCCTGACGCAGATCGAGATCAGCCTGGGCCACAGCAACCTGCGCACGAATGGTTTCCAGTGCGGATTCAGTTTCCAGCTGTCGGGCACGCAGCTCTTCCACACGTCGCAGCTGGTTGCTGAGCATCTGGAAATTGGCTTCAGTCTGACGGTTTTGCGCGCGCGTGATTTCCAGCGCGGATTCCGCCTGTTGGAAACGCTCGCGGTATTCGGTGTCGCGGATTTTCACCAGTGGATCGCCAGCGTTCACAAATTGTCCGTTGTCTGCGAATACCTCAACAATCGGGCCGCTGACTTCAGGGTAGATCACCGTCTGGTTGCGTGCGGTGACCTGGCCGGTCAAGCGCTCTTCCAGTGGCAATCCGCCAAGCTGCGCCGCAACTACTTCTACGGCCGGAATCACCGCCTGTCCGCCGCCAGGACCACCAAACCCGCCACCACCAAAGCCGCCTGGTCCACCAAAACCTCCCCCTCCAAAACCGCCCGGACCACCACGCATGCCACCTTGCTGGCCAGCGGGCTGTCCACCCGGGGCAGCAGGCTGAGCACCGGCGGGCGTCTCAGTTTCCGAACCGCAGGCACCCACAAAAACAATGGCGGCCAACAGGCACGCATTAAGCGGGCGTGTGAACAGTTTCGACGGAGTGTCAGTGAACAACTTGATCATGTTTTGAATCTCGTGACATCAAATATATGAGCTATACGGCGATACTACTCGAATCCGTCACTGCAATCGTGTCAAAACCCTGAAATTGCAGTGCTTTCATCGCGCAAATCTGCACATTCATGGAAAGTTGTGACAAGACGTTTCAGTACCCGTACAAATGACACGTTTTTGACATATTTCATTTGCTTGGCATCAGGGTTCATGTGGTTTACCTTAGCGCCGCAGCGATGCTGTATTTTTCTTCAAAATGCCTGGGATTTGATTATGAGTGGTTGGGACAATGCATTTACCGGACAACCTGGCACAGGTGCGGTCAATTCACACAGTTTTGGTGGTGCGGTCAGTTTTTTCAGAACCCCGTTTGGACGCGATCTGACAGGGATCGACGTGGCGGTGATGGGTATTCCGTTGGACATTGCCGTGACCAACCGCTCGGGTGCCCGATTGGGCCCACGCGCGATTCGCAACGCCTCCATGTCACTGGCGTGGGAACGCCCCTGGCCCTGGAAAACAGACCCACTCCAGGCACTGAAAGTGTTGGACTACGGCGACTGCGAAAACACCATGGGCGGTGGTCTGACCAGTGTGAAACATATTGAACAGGGTATCTCTGATATTCTGAATGCCGGCAGTGCTGCGTTGTTGCTGGGTGGCGATCATTTTGTCACCTACCCCAGCCTGTGTGCGCACTTCAAAAAACACGGCCCGATCAGCCTGATTCACTTTGATGCACACACGGACACCTGGCCCAGTTCAGGCGAAGGCATCAACCACGGCACCATGTTTTACAAAGCTGCCAAAGAAGGCATTGTATTGCCCGAGCGCTCAATTCAAATCGGTATTCGCACCACCAATGATGACACCCTTGGTTACGAGATTGCGTCTGCCATTGATGTGCACGAGAACAGCACCGCATCGATTGTGCAGCGTATAAAAGATCGGGTGGGGGATTCACCCGCGTACATTACCTTTGATATTGATTGCCTTGACCCGGCATTTGCGCCGGGTACTGGTACTCCGGTGCCGGGCGGCCTGTCTTCATTCCAGGCGCTCAGCATCATCCGGGGGCTGGTTGGCATTAATCTGATTGGCATGGATGTCGTAGAAGTAGCACCTGCCTATGATCATGCTGAACTCACGGCGCTGGCAGGCGCGCAGATCGCTATTGAATTATTGGCTTTGTATGCCGAGTGTCGCGCGGCAAGAGCCTGATTGTGGACGGCAGTTGATCATTTTTTGATCCCTCCGTCCCCT
>JAUSPW010000422.1 GCA_030652635.1 Pseudohongiella sp.
CGCCGCTCCGGATTCGAACAATGCTCCCGCTGAATCGGGCACCCCATCACATGATCAGCGCGGCCTGATAGGTCCGGCGCTGCACAGCCTTGCCGTTGCTCACGCTGGAATTGCTGTTGCGGGGTGATGCGTCGGGAATTATGCTGAGGGTATATATTCTCTGTAATGTTCTTCGGGGGAAACAGTGACCATCGTTGCCATAGAAGGGGCAAGTGCTGTCGGTAAAAGCACAGTGTGTCGCATCCTTGAGGCAGAGTTCGGGTTTACGAGAATTCCTGAAGTGAATGAGCTTTATTCTCGCGGCCGGGACGCATCTTCAAACTGGTACTTCGAACGTCAGATAGACCGGTGGAGGATGGCCTGTGAGGTCTCGTCAACAGGTGGGTCTGCAGTGCTGGACGGTGATCCGTTTCAGCCTGTTTGGTACAACTGGATATTCCCGGAAGGCGGATGTCAGCCCATGGCCGAGGTGATAGGGTTTTACCGTGAGAAAGTGAATGCCGGAATGATTCGCTGTCCAGACAAGTACTATGTGTTAACGTCAACTGAGTCGGAATTGCGGCAAAGAAAAGCATCAGATCAACGTCGCTCCAGAAGAAACTTTGAAAAACACCTTCGCCTGATTCAACCACAATTGGCGTATTTCGCAGCAATCAATAACAGCGTTCCAGGTTTAGTCAGTGTAGTAGCGTCAATCGATTCGCGAGAGATCGCTAAAGTCATCGCCAGTGATTCTCCTGCCCTGCGACATGATAAAAAATTCAACACTGATGTATTTGAAATCATGTGCCGGTTAGTGGGTGAGGAGTATGAATCAACCACATAAGCAACTTATCCAGACGACCAGCCTACTGGCGGGTGAAAACCAGCGTAAGCAAGCTTCTTAGTGAGATTTCTGCATGATGAGTAAACGTATTCTTGTTATTCAGGGGCACCCGGACAACAGTGCACCTCATTTGAATCACGCGTTGGCTGATGCGTATACCGAGGGTGCCAGGGCCGCAGGTCATGAGGTTCGCGTCGTAACGGTGAGTGCGCTGGATTTCCCGTTATTAAGCTCGCAGCACGACTGGGAGCACGGTGAGGTGCCTGTCAGCCTGAAATCTGCGCAGGATAGTATCTTGTGGGCGCAGCATCTGGTGGTGTTTTTCCCGCTGTGGCTGGGCGGCATGCCTGCGGTTCTCAGAGCTTTTCTGGAGCAGGTGCTGCGGCCCGGTTTTGCGTTCAGTTACTCAAAAAGCAATCCGATGGGTGTCAAGGGCTTAAAAGGCCGAAGTGCCCGAGTGGTTGTCACAATGGGGATGCCGTCGCTGATCTATAAATGGTTTTTTCGCGCGCATAGCTTAAAGGCGTTGAAACGCAATATTCTGGGATTTGTAGGTATTGCACCGATTCGACAGACGGTCATTGGTATGAGCACCAACCTCAAACCGGAAGAGTTTAAAAAGCTGCTAAGTTTGATGCAAAAACTGGGTCGCGCGGGGCAGTAAGTGAATTTGTCTGTATCAGTGCGAGGGATGTGATGCCCGCAATCGTTCAACTTGGTCAATTGATCATCCCGGTAGTTTTGTTGCTGTGGTTGGCGTTGATGCCGGCCGGTGGGCGCATGGGGTTGGTTCTGCAGAGTCTGAGTGCCGCCGCCATGCTGTGGGCGCTGGCGCTGATTGGTTTATGGACTTTACCGCCGTGGTGGCTGCCGTACCTGTTCGGCCTTTGTTTTGTAGTGATTGTTGTGCGCCATACGCTGGCCGGCTTGTCCAGCGTACCTGTAAATCGCGCGACCGGGCCGCTGAGAACGCTGTTGTTGATTGTTGGTGTGGTGGTGGGTGGCGTGAGTGTGTGGCTTGGCAGTCAGGCCTTGGCGGGGCGTCAGTTACCAGAGAATGTAGAAGTGGTCGACATCGCTTTGCCGTTTGGAAGCGGGGTGTATTTGATCGCGAATGGTGGCTCAACAACACTGGTAAATGGTCATTTGCGAACGCTTGACCCGACGGTGGAACGGTATCAGCGCTGGCGTGGGCAGAGCAGGGCGCTGGATATCTTCAGAGTTACATCTTCTGGCCTGCATGCAACTCAGGGCTTGCGTCCGACTGATCCGGCGAGTTATGCAACGTTTGGCACGCCAGTGCTGTCCCCATGTTCCGGACGTGTGGCGTTGGCGGTAGATGGTCTGGAGGATATGCCGGTACCTCAAATGGACCCCGGTCATATGGCCGGGAATTTTGTTGCTATCGATTGTGGCGATTTTTTTGTTTTTCTGGCTCACCTGCGCAAGGGCAGTCTGCAGGTGTCGCCAGGCGATACAGTGATGGTCGGCGATCCGCTGGGTCAGATGGGTAACTCCGGGAACAGTTCCGAACCCCATCTGCATCTACATGCACAGCGCGACTTGCCAACGGGTTTTCCGCTAAGCGGCGAACCCCTGAGCCTGACGCTCAACGGTCAGTATCCCGTGCGCAACACCCGAATTGAGGTGCAATAACAGTTAAAACGAATCCACAACTCTCCGGGCAACGGGTAGTGTCCTGCAGCACCGGACCCATCAGGCCGCGCTTATCCTATGGGTGACCGACCGAATTAACGCGAACACTGTCCGACTTCGCAAGGCGCTCCAGATAACGACGCAGCAAACGTGCATCGTTCTGATCAGTTTTGGCTCTGACGCCCACACTGTCCCGGTATCGATTCAGGCGATAACCATTGATCAGATAAACCGTGTGTCCGTGGTGGAAAGCCTCCTGCGCCAGTGTCAGGTGATAGATGTCGAGGCCTGTTATCACCTGGGCTGGTATTACCAGACTGGCTTTGGGGTGGAAGTTGACCTTGAGCAGGCCCGGCACTGGAAGAGATTCTTGCGGAGACGGGTTTATAAATTGAACATGTCCAGAGAAAGTCGAACACTTCCTCAATCCTGAAGCGCACCCAATTTAGCCTTGTAATACTTCCTGTCCCGAAGCCGGCCAGCATTATCAATGGCGGCGACCAACGATTGCACAGACTCATCACGATATCCAAGTTCAGCGTATGAATGCGCAATACCCAGATGCGCTTCATGAAGATAGGGGGCCAAGGTCAGGGCCCGGCGATAATAGCCAATGGCGCGTTCATAGTCGCCATCCTCAAACGATGATCGTGCCAGCTGAAACCAGTTGAATGGGCTTGGGTCTTCCATGCGGCGCAATCGCTGGTCAATCAACTCCGCTTCTTCGTGTCGCCCGGAAGTGGCGAGCAGCAGACGAAAATTTTTTAGCAGTGTCAGTTTTTCACTGGCATATTCAATGGCGTAAAGGTATATCGATTCCGCAACCAGTGGGTGCCCTGCGCGGCGCGTGACAATTGCCATTGTATTCAGCGCATCGGCACTGTGCGGGTGGTAGTGCAGAGATTCACGTGCATACCAGTAGGCAGTATGTAAGTCATTCCTTCTCAGCGCTTCGTTGGCGATGTTTCGAAAATACATCGCCACATATTCCTCGTTTAGCATATTTCGTACGAATCGTTCCCGATACGTTGGGAAAAAGTCGATGCGTATGCCGTGCTCCTCTGAGAAATTCAGCGGCGACTCAACGCGGTTGGGGTTCAATAATAACGTTCTGACATGCACGCCTTTTTCTACAGTTGTGCCGTGGAATTCAAAAACTGGTTCAGCGTCCATCAGTTGATAGGCGGTTTCAACACCGGCCAGTTGTGCGAACGCTGTTGTCACAATCGCCAGTGACAGGCAATTGCCGCTGTTGCTTTGCAAGGTATCGGAGGCGGTAAAAGTGTCTGTTTGATAACCGAAGTTGCGGATCTGAATATACACGTAGTCGGCAACACGCTGGTACTCGGGTACTGCCGCTCTTGCCGGGTCATGGAAATATTGCAGGAAGTTGGTTTGCTGATCCTCGTCAAGCGTGTGAATCTCGAGTGGCGTTGGCATCGCAGGCGCTATGCCGAACAGTGCATCAGAATCGCTGAGTATTTTTCCTGCCAGATTGTCATTGCCACGAGGCAGAGCCTGACAGGCCGCCAGCAGTGAAGCCGCCACCAGTAGCAAAATCGTAGTAAGCCGGGCATTGCCGATACCTGAAAATGGCATGGTTATAAACCTCACTTGATCTGACAGGTTTTACACCACCAATAACATCAACGCAACCGCTGCCCTGACCTCGAAAGCGCAAAATAGCCGATCGGGTAATTGACTGGGGTAGGCAGTAGATAGAAGGGGTTATCGAGTAATCGAGAGGTATCGCTGTTTGCCTTCAAGTTAACCAGTAAGTGATACACGCTTATAGTTGTATATACAAATATGGTGATATTTGTATATACAACTATAAGCGTGTATTATTCCTTCCAGCAAGGCGGACAACAGGATGTGGCTCAAAAATGGCACTCGTAATCCACCCTACAATTCGAACAAAGTTACAACAAGATGACCGCAAGGTCACTGAAGAAGAGATCTGCGAGTGCTTCACTAACCGATCAGCAGGGCTCTTGATAGATACGCGAGTTGAAAATACTACAAATCCGCCGACACACTGGTTTATCTCTGAAACTGACTTCGGGAGAAAGCTGAAGATTGTTTTTATTTCAAAAGACGGCGACACGATAATTAAAACCGCTTACGAACCCAATCCAGAAGAAATTAGAATTTACAACAAATACGCATAACTCACTGATATTATTAAATAGATATAAACATAAACATTATAAAACTATAAACGATTAGGGAATGGCGATGAGAATCGAAGAAACGGCAACCAAGGGTCGTATTGAAAATACGTCAGAAGCTTGGGAAGAGGGCGCTCTCGGCAGAGACGAGCAGTATGTGCAAGTTTCAGATGAAAACTTGGATTCAGAGCTGGATGCATCATTGGGGCTTCAGCTGATCTCTATTAGGCTGCAAAAGTCATTGATTGAGGATTTCAAAATGATCGCTCAATACCACGGTGACATCGGATATCAGACGTTAATGCGCCAGATACTTAGACGATTTGCAACGTCCGAGGCAAAACGGATTTTGAGGGAAGTCATTTCAGAGAAGCAGGCAGCTAGGGCGGCTGAGTCAGAGGCAGCTGATGAAAATGGGGACTCTGTGAAAGTCGCTTGAAAGTGCAGGAAGCACTTGTGCCAAAAAAAAGCGCCGTTTCCGGGGATGACCATCAGCGCTTCCTGCTGGTAGTTTGCATGCTACTCTTGACGTCATTGTCATAGGTTTCCAACTTGGAAAGTCTTAATTTCCATTTTTTTAGGATTCATTTGTTTTTGAATAATGCCATTTACATCAAGAGTGAGGTCTACCCCAGCAATGGGTTTTGCGGTGATTTGCGGCAACACCCCATCAATTACATTAAACCTCATAACCGCACCTGCAGCACCTCCTCTTAAAAACTCGTCGAATGATAACCCCGCGACGTATCCGGTGAAGTCGGCGAGAGTCCGAGTGACTGACCTGCCCCGAGCAGACTGCCATGCCAGACCGGCCGCCATTGATGCGACGTGAAAAATGTCTCCCGGTAATTTTTAAGTCTGTTTAAAATCGCCGTGTCTGTTAAAATCCCCGCCTTTGTTATTGGCTGTCACCGGGCAGGCAGGATTTGTTGTGCCATCACGAACACGTGTAAAAATCTGCGGAATTACCCGACCTGCCGATGCCAGGCTGGCTGCGCAACTGGGTGCTGATGCACTGGGTCTGGTGTTTTATGCCGGCAGCAAACGCGCTGTCAGCATTGAACAGGCGCAACAGATCCGCGCGGTGGTGCCGGCCTTTGTGTCATTGGTGGGATTGTTTGTGAATCCCACACAAAAACAAGTCGAATCGGTACTGGCGGACGTACACCTTGACTGTGTGCAGTTCCACGGCGATGAAACCCCAGCGTTCTGTGCTTCGTTTGGTGTGCCGTATGTCAAAGCCCTGCGCATGGCACCGTCGCTGAGCACGGCCGACGATGTGTTGACACTGATTGATCAGTACGCGACGGCCAGCGGAATTTTGCTGGATGCCTGGGATCCTTTACAGGCGGGAGGCACCGGCAAACAATTTGATTGGTCACTGGCGGCGCAATGCGTACAGCAAAGTGAATTGCCAATCATACTGGCTGGTGGACTGGAAGCGGGTAATGCCGCGCTGGCTATTGAGCAGGTCAGACCCTGGGCGCTGGATCTCAGCAGCGGGGTAGAGAGTGAGCCGGGTCTTAAAGACCCACAACGTTTGACAGCATTTTTTGACGAGGTAAATCGTGTCCGCACTTGAGACTGTAGTACCCGGCGCAGCACCCGGAACAGTACCCGACACAATCGCCAGCACCGGGCAGGACCAGTTCAGCGGTCCGGATGTGCATGGTCATTTTGGTCAATATGGTGGTGTGTTTGTCGGGGAAACCCTGATGGCCGCCGTGGAAGAACTTGATCAGGTCTATCGTAAACTGTCAAAAGAGCCATCGTTCTGGCAAGCCTTCGACCACGACATGAAGCATTACGTGGGTCGGCCATCTCCGCTGTATTACGCCGAGCGTCTGAGCAAAAAGTTTGGCGGCGCAAAAATCGTTCTCAAGCGCGAAGACCTTAATCACACCGGTGCACACAAGATCAATAACACCATTGGTCAGGCGCTGCTTGCCAAGTACATGGGTAAACCACGCATTATCGCTGAGACTGGCGCCGGTCAACACGGCGTAGCCAGTGCTACTGTAGCAGCGCGTCTGGGTCTGGAGTGTCACGTTTACATGGGCGCGGAGGACGTGCAGCGTCAGTCGGCTAACGTATATCGTATGAAACTGATGGGTGCCAATGTGATTCCCGTAACGTCAGGTTCGCGCACCTTAAAAGATGCGTTGAATGAAGCGCTGCGTGACTGGGCCACCAATGTCGATAACACCTACTACATTATCGGCACGGTGGCGGGTCCACACCCGTATCCCATGTTGGTGCGCGACTTTCAGGCCATCATTGGCCGTGAAGCGCGCGCACAGTCACTGCAGGAGTACGGCCGACTGCCCGATGCGCTGGTGGCGTGTGTGGGCGGTGGTTCCAATGCGATCGGGCTGTTCCATCCCTTCCTGCGTGACAGTGATGTAGCCATTTATGGTGTGGAAGCGGGTGGTGATGGTGTTGAAACCGGTCGTCATGCGGCGCCGTTATCTGCCGGTAAACCCGGTGTATTACACGGCAACCGAACCTATGTGATGAGTGATGCCAATGGCCAGATCATGGAAACCCATTCGGTGTCTGCAGGGCTGGATTATCCGGGTGTGGGACCAGAGCATGCCTGGTTGAAAGACATCGGCCGTGCCAACTATGTGTCGGTGACTGATACCGAGGCACTGGATGCCTTCCGCATGCTGTGTCGACTGGAAGGTATTATTCCGGCATTGGAATCGGCCCATGGATTGGCCTATGCCTGCAAGTTGGCTGCCACCATGAGACCGGATCAGTTTATTGTGGTGAACCTGTCTGGCCGCGGCGACAAGGACATTCATACTGTTGCAAAAATTGATGGCATCACCGTGTAATCGGGGTGATGCATCAGCAACATTGTCAGGAATTATCGAAGGAAATAGGAAGAACATGAGTCGTTTAACTGCCTGTATTGATGCCGTCAAGGCTGCCAATCGCAAAGTGTTGATCCCGTATCTAGTGGCGGGTGACCCGGATGCAGACACAACCGTTGCCCTCATGCATCAGTTGGTCAGTGATGGCGCTGATGTGATTGAGTTGGGCATGCCATTCAGCGATCCATCCTCTGATGGTGCGATTATTCAGTTAGGGGCCGAACGTGCACTGCGCCAAGGCACCGGATTGCAGACGGTATTCGGTATCGTCAGCAGCTTTCGAACAAGCAATCAAACCACTCCAATTGTCTTAATGGGATATCTCAACCCACTGGAAGCCATCGGCTATGACAGTTTTGTCACTCAGGCGGCTGATGCGGGTGCAGATGGCATACTGATTGTGGATCTGCCGGTCAGCGAGGCGCAATCCTTGTTGGCGCTGACCCGGCCGCGCAACCTGGACATGATTTTTCTGGTGGCACCAACCACAACAGAATCTCGTCTGAATGCCATCTGTGAGAACAGTTCGGGTTATATCTACTACGTATCGCTGAAAGGTGTGACCGGGGCGGCTATCATAGACACCGGCGAAATTGGCGCGCGTGTCAGTGCGCTACGTCAACGCACTGATCTGCCGATTGTGGTTGGATTTGGTATCAAAGATACTGCCAGCGCCAATGCCATGGCCGCCATCAGTGATGGCGTGATAGTGGGCAGCGCATTGGTTCAAAAAATTGGTGAACTGACTGAAAGCGGTAAACGCGATGCGACAGCCATTGGCGATAGTACCGCGTTGATCAAACAAATCAGGCTGTCGTTAGACGCCTGATTTGATGCCCACATCAGGTCGGCAGGATCATCCGGCAAATAGTGTTATAGTAAGCAGCAAATGAAGACCGCTTTTTGACAGCGCAAAAGTACAGGACAAATCTATGAGCTGGATTAACAAAATCCTTCCTTCCATCCGCAACAACAGTGACAGTGCTGAAGGCAACAAGCAGAAGTCCAGTGTGCCTGAAGGACTTTGGAAAAAATGCCCACGCTGTGAAGCCGTGTTATATAGACCAGATCTCGAACGCAATCTGGAAGTGTGCCCCAAGTGCGACCACCATATGCGCATCACCGCGCGTCGTCGTCTTGAGCTGTTTCTTGACAGCAATGGTCAGCGCGAACTGTTTGCTGATATAGAGCCTGTCGACATTCTCAAGTTCAAAGATCTGAAAAAATATAAAGATCGCATCACGGCTGCACAAAAAAGCACCGGTGAAAAAGATGCGTTGGTTGTGGTGCAAGGCCGTATCGACAATGTCGAGATGGTGGTGGCAGCCTTTGAATTCGGATTTATCGGCGGATCGATGGGCGCGGTGGTGGGTGAAAAATTTGTGCAGGCCATTAATACCTGCATCGCCCAGAAGCTGGCGTTTGTGTGTTTCTCCACCAGTGGCGGCGCGCGCATGCAGGAAGCCTTGATTTCCCTGATGCAGATGGCCAAGACCGCTGCGGCTCTGGAGAAACTGCGTGGGCATGGTCTGCCGTTTATCTCAGTGATGGTTGATCCGGTCTACGGCGGTGTGTCTGCCAGTCTGGCGATGCTGGGTGATATCAATATTGCTGAGCCGCGCGCGTTGGTGGGTTTCACGGGCCCCGATGTTATCCGTCAGACTGTGCGCGTGAAATTGCCGGAAGGATTCCAGCGCAGTGAGTTTTTGCTTGAACATGGCGCAATCGACATGATTGTCCATCGCAAGGAGATGCGCGACACCGTGACCGGGTTAGTGCGCAAATTGATGCAACTGCCACCGGCAGCCTGAGCCGTGAGTGAACCACTGATGCCGGCGAGTGAGCAACCGGGATTGTCGCTGGCGCAGTGGTTGTCCAGAATACAATTGCTGCATCCGCAAGAGATTGATATGGGTCTCGAGCGGGTGCAGATCGTCGCCAATCGGCTTGGTCTCAAAAAACCTGCGCCTTTTGTTATTACTGTTACCGGAACCAACGGCAAAGGCAGCCATGTGGCCACACTTGATGCCCTGTTCCGGGCCCAAGGGCTACGCGTCGGGTGTTATACCTCTCCCCATCTTTTGAATTATAACGAACGGGTTTGTGTTCAGGGTGTACCTGTGTCTGATCAAGCTCTGGTCGGTGCGTTTGAGCAGATAGAAGCGGCTCGCCAAGAGATTTCCCTGAGTTATTTTGAGTTTGGTACGCTGGCGGCGCTGTTGATATTTCAGGATGCTGCGCTGGATGTTGTCGTGCTTGAGGTAGGTCTGGGTGGTCGTCTGGATGCGGTCAACATTATCGATGCGGACATCGCTGTGGTGTCCAGCGTAGACCTTGATCATCAGGAGTGGCTGGGTGATACCCGCGAGGCAATCGCGCGCGAAAAAGCAGGCATTTTCCGGGCTGGCAAACCAGTCGTATGTGGAGAATCTGAGCCACCACAAAGTCTGCTGGATGCCGCGGCCGCCTTAAATTGCCCGGTGTATTTGCTGGGTCGGGACTATACCTGGACAACTGATGCTTGCGAGGGCATACCCCAACATTGGTCCTGGCAGGGAGTCTGCGTAGTAGATCAGGCCGTACTGCCAGTAACACTGGACGATCTGGCGATACCCCGACTGGCCTTGAGCAATGTGGCCAGTGCGCTGCAAGCAGCTGCCTTAAGTGGACTGCTGAGCAGAGCTGTTACCGATCCGTCGGATTTTCAGCTTTCGATCAACAACAGCCTGAATGCCTTGCAATTGTCAGGACGCCAGCAATGGTTACCCATACCGGGAAGTGCTCAGCGAGTCATGGTTGATGTTGCGCATAATCCGCATGCAGCCCGCGCATTGGCCGAACGCTTGCAGCGTGAGCAAGCTGAGCGCCTGCGTGATCCATTGGGTAAGGCCTGCCAAATTCATCTGGTGCTGGCGATGATGGCCGACAAAGATCATCAGGGATTCTATTGCGCCTTAGAAAAGCAGGTCGACTTCTGGTATATTGCGCACTTCGATTTAGCGCGATGTCTGCCGGCAGCGTCGCTGGCTGCCAAATGGCAAGAACTGGCCCAGTTGTCTTCTACGGACATTGATGTTCAGGTTTTTGACAGTGTTGTGCAAGCATTTGATCGCGCACGTAATCAGGCGTCTGACCAAGACATTATTGTGGTTTGCGGCTCATTTATCACCGTGTCAGAGGTGATGGCCGCACTGTCAGGCTGTTAAATACGGCAACGAGGTAAAGTCCACTTTGAATCAGACCACCCGTCAACGAATTACCGGCTCGCTGGTGCTTGCGGTCACCGCACTGATACTGCTGCCGGTTATCTTTGATGGGGAGGGTAGTTACCAACCCGCCGTTCAGGTCGACATACCTACGCGTCCGCAACAGCCGATACCAGCACAACTTGATCCACAGCGACCTGTGATAACGGCTGATTCCGATGCCATCAGGATCCGGCCGGAATCACCTGCCACCGTGGTACTTGACAACACAGAACCTGTTGAGTCAGACGACACTGATGAGCCTGCCATCCAAACGGGTGCCAGTCCGTCTGATGATGTCGCGCGTGTGACAGCGGCAACAACACCGGCTCCAACTGTAACGCCTGCACCACCTACAACACCATCAACAACACCATCAACAACGCAATCAACAATTCCATCACCAACAACAGCGCCGGTGAGCTCACCAAGCGCCGCAATTGCTGCCAGTAATGCAGCACCGGCCTCTTTGGATCCACAGGGTTTGCCTGAAGGCTGGAGTGTGCGGCTGGGCTCATTCTCAAACACGGAAAACGCCACAGCGCTGGTCGCACGCTTACAAGCTGCGGGCCATCGTGCCTATTCGCGCAGAGTGGAATCCAGCCAAGGTATTTTGACAGCTGTTTTTGTAGGACCTCTGGTTAATCGCGCCGCCGCGCAGACCTTGCTAGAGCGGTTGCGGCAGGATTTTCAACTGAACGGTATGATCGTTCGATATGAGATAGATCCCTTATGAACGTGCCCGATATTGTGATACTGGTCATTGTAGGATTCTCAAGCATATTTGGGCTCTGGCGTGGTTTTGTCCGCGAAGTGCTGGCTGTCATTGCCTGGATTGCGGCCATACTGATCGCGCGGCTTTATAGTCCCTTGCTGGTGCCTTATTTCGAGGGCATCACCGACAGCGAAACCGGGCGCTCAATTCTGGCGTTTGCGGTACTGGGTTTTGGAACACTGTTCATTGGATCAATGATCATCAAGTTTATGACACGCCTGATTTCGATGGCTGGCATGCAACTGACGGATCGGCTGTTGGGAATGGTGTTTGGTTTTGCCCGCGGCGTCATCATTGTTGCGGTGGTGATCTATTTCGCCCACGAGCGGTTTGATACCGAGAGCTGGTGGGTCGAGTCCCGCGCCATTCCTTACGTGGATATGGTGATTGATCGGGCGGGTTTTGTACCGGGTGCCACAAGCGCCGCGGTTTGATTTTTTTGCACGTCTACGGAGTAATATTGCATGTGTGGTTTAGTTGGCATTGTTGCCAGATCCGAAGTAGCGGTTTCTTTGTACGACACTCTGACTGTTTTGCAGCACAGAGGGCAGGACGCCGCGGGAATTGCCACCTGTGATGATGGTATTTTGAATCTGCGTAAAGACAACGGTTTGGTGAAAGACGTATTCCGCACTCGTCACATGCGTCGCCTGAACGGAAAAATGGGTATCGGCCATGTGCGTTATCCAACGGCCGGCAGTTCAAGCCCCGCACTTGCCCAACCATTTTATGTCAACTCCCCTTATGGTCTTTGCCTGGCGCATAACGGCAATCTGACTAACTCTGCACAGCTGGCAGAGGAGCTTTATTCTGAGGATCTGCGTCATATCAATACGGATTCTGACTCCGAAGTGCTGCTTAATATCTTTGCGCACGAACTTCAGCAAGTTGGCACCATGGCGCCCAGTCCTGAAGATGTGTTTGCTGCAGTGGAAGGTGTTCATCGTCGTTGCCGTGGTGGTTATGCGGCGCTGGTGTTAATCAGCGGTTATGGCATTGTAGGTTTCCGAGACAAAAACGGTATTCGGCCATTGGTTTTTGGTCGTCGCGTCACTAAAGGCCGTGCCGAATACATGTTGGCATCGGAGAGTGTTGCGCTCGATTCACAAGGGTTTTCACTTGAACGTGATGTCGCACCAGGGGAAGCGGTGTACATCGATGTTCATGGCCATTTGCATACCAAAATGTGTGCGGAACCTGCTGAGTATACGCCGTGTATTTTTGAACACGTGTACTTTGCCCGCCCTGACTCATTGATGGATGGTATTTCAGTCTATAAAGCCAGGCTGCGTATGGGCGAGAAACTGGCGGACAAAGTGAAACGACTGCGTCCCGACCATGATATTGATGTTGTGATTCCGATTCCTGATACCAGCCGCACATCCGCGCTGGAATTGGCTAACCGCTTGGGCGTGAAGTATCGCGAGGGGTTTGTTAAGAACCGCTATATCGGCCGTACCTTTATCATGCCAGGGCAAAGTGAACGTAAGAAATCGGTTCGTCAAAAACTCAATGCCATTGAATTGGAGTTTCGCGGCAAAAATGTGCTGCTGGTTGATGATTCAATTGTACGCGGCACTACCTGCAAACAAATCATCCAAATGGCGCGCGAAGCCGGTGCTCGCAAGGTGTATTTTGCGTCAGCCTCTCCACCGGTTTGTTACCCGAATGTGTATGGCATTGATATGCCAGCGGCCAGTGAGTTGATTGCACACAATCGCACAGAATTGGAAGTGCAGGAGTTGATTGGTGCGGACTGGCTGATCTTCCAGGATCTGCCTGATCTGATAGCCGCCTCTCAGGAAGGCAACCCGGACATCAAAACCTTTGAATGTTCTGTGTTTGATGGCAGCTATATTACTGGTGATGTGGATGCCGCTTATTTGAAAGCGCTGGAAAAAGCACGTAACGACAAAGCCAAAAATGGTGAGCACCGCAAAAAACCGGAACCGCCGGATGAGCCTTCACTTGGTTAAAACCGCATTGAATCAAAACCGCATTGAATCAAAAGCGGATTGAACAAACTGGATGGTCAGCGTGCCTGCTGATCATCCACCGGCTTGTTTAGCCGCAATGCCTTTACTCTGAAGAAAAGCCAGTATCACAGGGCGATGATCACCCTGGATTTCAATCACGCCGTTTTTCACGGCGCCACCACTGCCACAACGCGCTTTTAAGGTTTTTGCCAGAGATTCTATCTCGGTCAGCGTTAGGGCCAGCCCAGTGACCTGGGTGACTGCTTTACCATTTCTACCTTTGGTATCGAGTAAAACACGTACCTTGCCGTCGCCTACCGGAGTGTTTGCAGAGAGTGAGGCACAGCGGCAAGCAGTTACTGCCTCGCCGCATCCTGTGCAAAGCCGTCCCTTATCTGTGCTGTAAACAAGGGTCGATTTCATTACTGCCGATAGAGTGGGGGCAGTTCAAACAGTTTGTTCTGCCGGTCAGTTTTGATTTGTTTCACAGCACTGCTGCGCGCCGCCCTTAACAGCACCAGCAAACGCTGCCGGTCTTTTTGCTCAAACGTATTATTGTTCCCGGCCGGGCTGCTGCCGTAAAGCGAAGCCTGCAGCTGGTGACACAGACTCAACACCTCAGGATTTGCCAAGTGGGCTGCAAGATCATCCAGATTATGCAGGCCTGGATCACTGAAGTATTGCCTGCCCCAGGCAATCAAACGGATACGCAACTGTTGTGCTGTGTCCTTTGAAAGACTCTTTTCCAGATCAGCAAAGGCCAGTCTTTCCTGACCTTCAGCGATATCACGCTCATAGGCTGCAGTACGCACAACCGCGGGCGTGGCCTGCTCCAGCAGTCGGCTTTGGCGACGACGCCACAGCCACCACATGCCGGCAAGGATAAGCACAATCGTGACTGCCATCACATTCAGTATCCAGGCAGGCGTGCGCGCACTGCTCATCAGTTCATCTGTCAGGGCACTTTGCATCAGGCTGCCATCTGCCCCGCCACTGGCTGTTGCCGTGGCCTCGACTTCATCACCGGGGAACACACCACCCACCGGCGTAATCTGTATCAAGGATGCTGGAATGACACTGCTGCGCAGTTCATTGTTCTTCACATCCCACCAAGGCAGATTCACTTCCGGGATGACAACTGAACCTTCACTTGTGGCAACCAAAACATACTTTTCGATGCGCGTGCCAACAATGTTGCCGTCAACCACCATACGTTCGATCACCGGTTGCTCCGGGTAGACATTCATGCGATCGATGTCTGGTCGACCAAGCGGAGGCAGCGCTGCGCCGTCCAGACCATTGGCTACAATGGTAATTGTGCGTTCGACGGAATCACCCGGGTTCAGACGGGTAATGTCACGATTCCAGGTTTCACTGATCTGGATATCGCTGGCGGGCAACCAAGTGCTGTTTGCCGGGAACTCAGTTGGGCGTTCCTTAACTTGAACCGTATAGCCCTCAGCAAATGCGGTTACCGGACGCATATTGGGGTTGCGGAACACGAAGTTGCTGGAGCCATCGGTCAGTTCGCCGCGGAACACAATGTCCGGGATTACCAGCTCACCACTGCGTTGCGGGAAAATCACATAATTTTTTTCATAGATGCCATAACGAACACCGTCGACCAGTTGTTCATACTGATGGGGTGCGCCCAGCATCTGTACCACGGCGTTGTCAGGTGCAATTTCTGTAAAGACCGGATTACGAATGCCGGCAATGGTGTAGTGCAATCTGACGGTGAATAACAATTGCTCCTGCACATAGACGGAGTCCCCGGACAGAATGGCTTCCAGAAACACATCATTGCCTGCCGCCAGGCCGG
>JAUSPW010000168.1 GCA_030652635.1 Pseudohongiella sp.
TGCGATGGCCATTCTTGATCCGCGATTGATGCTGGTGTGCTTAATCATTGTGCCGGTAATGTTGGGTGTCATGTTGACCTATCAGCGCTTGAGCGCACCGCGTTATCACAAGGCGCGCAGCATTCTCAGTCAGATCAATGCCAGCATGAGTGAGTCCATTCAGGGTATGCGGATCATCCAGTTGATGAATCAGCAGCGCCGCTTTCACCAGAATTTTGTAAAAACCAGCCAAAGCCACTTTGCTGCGCGCATGACCAATCTGAAACTCGATGCCATGCTGCTGCGCCCCATGCCTGATTTGCTCAGGACCCTGACCTTGGCAGGTGTGCTGTTTTATTTTGGATCGCAATCCATGACCGGTGTTGTCGAAATTGGTGTGATCTATGCGTTTATCAACTACCTGTCCCGCATCACTGAACCTGTCATGCAAATGACTCAGCGCCTGAGCATGTTGCAACAGGCGGTTGTTGCGGGCGAGCGTGTGTTTGCCATACTTGACGAGGGTGCTGAGCAGCATGTCAGTGCGAATCAACAGATCAGCAAGGGTCATGTTGAATTCAAAGATGTCGGGTTCAGCTACGATGGTGAGCACAAGGTTTTGCGCGATATCAATTTCAGTGTTGAGCCGGGCGAGTTCTATGCGATTGTTGGCCATACCGGCAGTGGAAAGAGCACGTTGATGAGTTTGCTGATGCGCTTTTACGCACCGCAGTCCGGTGCAATTCTGCTGGATGGTTGGCAGCTGCATGAAATTGATCAGAACAGCCTTCGTAATCAGGTGGGCGTGGTCTTGCAGGACCCTTTTATTACCACTGGCACGGTGCGAGACAACATCTGTCTTGGACAGGATATGTCAGATGAGCAGTTGGTGAGCGCCGCTCAACAAGCGCAGATTCATGAGTTTGTGATGAGTTTGCCTTTGGGCTATAACACCCCGATGGATGAGCGCGGTGGTAATTTCTCAACCGGTCAACGTCAACTTTTGTCTTTGGCGCGTACGCTGGCGCACAAGCCTCGTATCCTGATATTGGATGAGGCAACGGCCAATATTGACAGTCATACGGAGGCGGTCATTCAGTCGGCATTGATGCAGCTTAAAGGCAGTACTAGCATCATTGCGATTGCTCACCGTTTGAGCACCATCATTGCTGCGGATCAGATTCTGGTGTTGCATCAAGGTGAGATTACCCAGCGTGGGACGCATCAACAATTGCTGGCGCAGGAGGGTTTATATCGGAATATGTATTTGCTTCAGCAGCGTGGGGCGGAGGGTTGAATTTTTGCGTTACCGGAATTTTTGACTTTGGCCGCAGCAGGAGCAGGGGGTAGCGCAAGACCGGCCGCATCCTCTGACACGCCGACCGGAGCTGCGCAACTCAACGTCGCGGCGGCGCCGCTCCGGATTCGCACAGTGCTCGCTCTATTTCGGTCGGCGTGTCAGAGGATAAGCGCGGCCTGGTTGGTCGTGCACTGCCCCCTGCTCCTGCTGCTCACTCCGATTCATGGGACGGTTGTGCGCGCCTGGTTGAGATTTCCGAATCTGGCGAGGTAGTGCCACACCTTTTTCAGATCCTGGGTATCGTGTATCTTCTGATTTACGGCAGCGCCAATCATGAGCGGCGTAATGATTCCGTTCTCGGCGAGAGTATGGGCCAAAGCGACGTATTGCTTGCCACGATAGTCGGTGTGTGCGTTCAGAGTAGACACATGAAGCTTAAAGCCTTTGTGCCACTGCACGTTACATCCGAGGCGCGCAGCGGCCCTTTCTGCTTCGGTGCCTTTGTAGCAGGGGTCCAGAACCAGCTTGTCGACGTCAGACGCGATCGCGATGTTACCGTGTATGTGGGCTTCGATGTAGTGGTCCAGTGCGTCCGGATCATCGGCATCAGCCAGGTCAATCAGATGCTGTATGCCGCCGGCATATCCGTATTCGCGCGGTCCCAGCCAACTTTCGGGATAGCAGAATGTGGTTCTCTCGAGAACATGGCTTTTGAGTGTGAAGAATGACGATCCGAATCTGGGCGATGCGCCGGCGCTATGTCTGCGATGATTTAATGCGCCATACTTTGGCCGGTCACTTGCGGGAACATTATCATACAGGCCATTGAACGCTGAGCTTTCCCAGTTCCATCGGTCCCCACCAGCAAATGCCGAGAGGCCACCATTGCTGGTGCCGGTCTCAAACTGCGAACGCAGATGCCCATCACTCGCAATCATGCTCAAAACCGGCTGCCCGTCACGCGTCAATCTGTCCGGATGAAAATTGACCGTAATTTCCAAAGTATCAGCGTCATGGCAAAGTTTCCCGCGACATCGAAACAGCTCAAGAGCTTTCTGTTGGGTCGGGCTCAGTGTGTTTTTCATGCCGTCAGAGAATTCATACTTGCCTCAGGAGTCGGGTCAAAATCTACATGACGAATGTTAAGTCCGCAGTCATGAAGTTAGCAACGGTGCGCAAAGCATAAGTGCAAGCGCACACATAACCACCACATCCAGATTCAGCGTGAGCGACGGGCGGGCAAGGCAGTGCCGGGCCAATCAGGCCGCGATTATCTTCTGACGGTCTGACCGAAAAAGAGCGAGCATTGTCCGAGTCCGGAGCGGCGCAGCCGCGACGTCGAGTTGCGCAGCTCCGGTCAGACCGTCAGAAGATGCGGCCGGTCTGACACTGCCTTGCCCGCCCGTCGCGGCCACACTCATTTGAAAACACCGCACCGCCTTTCCGCCAACAAAAAAAAGGCCCATCCATTTCTGGACAGGCCCTTTCATCAAGCGCTCACAAAAAATCGATCTTACTCAGAACGCAGCGCCGCTTGTGCCGCCGCCAGACGTGCAATCGGCACACGCGGTGGAGAACAGCTGACATAGTGCAAACCAAGTTTGTGACAGAAGTCGATCGAGTCAGGGTCGCCAGCGTGCTCACCACAAATGCCCAACTTCAGATCCTTACGGGTCTTCTGGCCATTGCTCACCGCAAACTGCATCAGTTTGCCAACACCCGTTTTGTCGAGGCTGGCAAAGGGGTTCTTGCTGTAAATTTCTTTCTGCTGATACACGTCATAGAACAGCCCCATGTCATCGCGGCTCAGGCCGAGTGTGGTCTGGGTCAGATCGTTGGTGCCGAAGCTGAAGAACTCTGCCTGTTCAGCAATTTCTTCTGCGGTGATGGCTGCGCGCGGCACTTCAATCATGGTGCCAACCATGTACTTGATCTTGATGCCTTTTTTCTTCATGACTTCATCTGCCATACGACGGACGATAGCGAGTTGGTCGGCAAGTTCAGCCTTGAAGCCGACCAGCGGGATCATGATTTCGGGTTGTACATCAATTGGATCTTTGCCCGTCATCACTTGTGCAGCAGCTTCAAAAATTGCTTGTGCCTGCATCTCGGTAATTTCTGGATACAGGATGCCCAGACGACAGCCTCGGCAGCCCAACATTGGGTTTTCTTCGTGCAAGGCTTTGATCCGGTCGATCACAAACTCCAGCGGTAAACCGAGCTTGTCTGCCAGTTGACGTCGCACAGCATCGTCTTGCGGCAGGAATTCATGCAAAGGTGGATCCAGCAGTCGGATAGTGACCGGGCGCCCAGCCATCGCTTTAAACAAGCCCACAAAGTCTTTTTTCTGCATGGGCAGCAGTTTTTTGAGCGCTTCGCGGCGCTGAACACCGTCTACCGCCAGAATCATCTGGCGCATATCGTCAATACGGCTGCCTTCAAAAAACATGTGCTCAGTGCGGCAGAGGCCTATGCCTTCAGCGCCATACGCCACGGCAGTGTGCGCCATAGCAGGGGTGTCGGCATTAGTGCGAATGCGCAGTTTGCGATATTTGTCTGACCAATCCATGACGGTTTGGAACAACTGATAGGTGTAACTGTCTTCAGGCTTCATATGGCCTTCAAGAACACGTTTGACCTCAGAATCAGCGCTTTCGATCAGGTCTTTGTACACCACGCCGGTTGTGCCGTTGATGGAGATGTAGTCGCCTTCGCGCAACACGTAGCCGTTGGCGGTGAGCGTTTTACGTTCGTAGTTGATGGTGATATCACCAGCACCACAAATACAGACTTTACCGAGTTGACGTGCCACCAGTGCCGCGTGTGAGGACACACCTCCGCGTGTGGTCAGGATGCCTTGTGAGTGCAGCATGCCTTTCAGGTCATCCGGAGATGTTTCCGAGCGGCAAAGAATGACTTTGTTGCCCTTACGTGCTTCGATTTCTGCCTGTGCCGCTGTAAACGCGATGCGACCGGTTGCTGCGCCAGGTCCGGCAGGCAAGCCTCGGCAGATTACGGCTGCTTCTTTCTGGGCTTTGGTGTCAAATACGGGAACCAGCAGTGTATCTACGGACTCTGCGGGGATCTTGAGCACGGCCGTCTTCTGGTCAATCAGTTTTTCTT
>JAUSPW010000446.1 GCA_030652635.1 Pseudohongiella sp.
GTGAGAGGATTCGAACCTCCGACCCCCGCCTCCCGAAGGCGGTGCTCTACCGGACTGAGCTACACTCCGAATCTATTGCCTGTTCAGTGTCCGTGGTTTGGCGTTGTAGCCTTGGAATCAACTGAACGGCCGGCATTATAAGCCACAACCCCAGGGGCTTTCCAAGAGCCGCCTGAGAAAAAAGTCTGCAAGCAAACCCTTCCTCGTGCGGCGCCCGGTCCTTCCGTGATCAGGCGGATTTCTTGCGGTTATCCAAACTGAACGCACCAGCTCCGGCATTCGTCAAAATCAACAACCCAGCCATAATCCCCATGTTCTTGAAGAAGTTCTGGGTTTCGTGTGAGCGCTGCAGGCCTTCTTCCATGGACCAGAAGTCGTGCATGACCAGGCTGATGATAAAGGTCAGGCCGGCGAGCAGGAAGGCGGTGATGCGCACCTGGAATCCTGCGAACAGGGCGGTAGCGCCACCAACTTGCATAATGCCGCTGAGGATCAGGAAAAATGGAATAAAAAACATGCCCTTGGAGGCCATATAGTCGACGTGGAAGTCGTAGCTGGTGAACTTCGCGAGGCCGGGCAGCAGAAAGTAGATGCCAAGAATGAAGCGGCCGAGGGGGTTTGATACGGTGGTGATGAGGCTGCTGAGTTGTTGCAGCATGGGTGATTCTCCTGCTTATTATTGTTGCTGCCATTGGTGTGGTCAGCGCGTGGGTTTGGCGGCCGGTGCGTTAAATACCGGCGTGTGTTTATCTTTTGCGGGCGTTAACATAGCTCAACTTCTGAGGAACGTCTCTATGCTTAAAGTCCTGTTCAACGTTGTTCTTGTCTTCCTTTTGTCGGCCTCGTCGCTGCCGGCCATCGCGGCCAACTTGACTCGTGCTGAGTCAGATACGTTGGTGCAGCAACTATCGGATCAGCACTTTCAGAGTTTTGCTGGATTCCTGTCGCAGGTGTCAGTCTTGAACCCGGCGCTTTCAGGCACCATCAGCGCTTATCAATCCTCGCAGGCTATGACGGCAGAGCAGCAGGCTGAGCTGTTGCGCTTACTCGGCATCTACACGCGTGTGCGTTACGCGGATGAGGCGCAACAGGTGTTGGCGGAGTTGGTGGCGATTCCGACGTTTCTGGATGAGTTGGTGGCGCAATATGACAACCCGGCTTTCCATCAGATTGCTGCGCGGCTGGAAGCGTTAGCGGAGGAGTTTGGTCTGAGTTTCCGCAATGTTGATCACCGCGTTTATGAGATCACCTTACCGGGTGCGCCGGCTGACAACTCTGAGCTGGTGGCTTTGCATGCGCATGCGGATGTGGTCCCTGCCAACGCGGCCGATTGGGTGCTGGACAACGGCACCCAGCTGGATCCGTTTACCCTGACTGAAATCGACGGGCGTTTGTACGGCCGTGGCGCGGAGGACAACAAAAACGGCATTGTGGCAGTGATGTACGCCATGCGGGTGATTGCGCAGGAGCAGTTGCCGCTGCAGCGCACCTTGCGTTTGTTGGTGGATACCACGGAGGAAACCACGGGCGAGGCGATGCCTTATTATCTGGAACGCAATCCATTGCCAGATTTTAATATTGCGCTGGATGGCGGGTACCCGGTGATTATTGCGGAGAAGGGTTACGGCACCTTGCTGGCGCGCTTTCCGCACCGCGAGGCGATTGGTGAAGGCGCGGAGCTGATCCATCTGACCGGGGGGGTGGCGGGCAATCAGATTCCGGGTGCAGCGACGGCGACCTTGTTGACAGACGATCCGGTGGAAGCCGCAGCGCGTCTGCAGCAGTTGAGTGCAAACTACGTGATGCTCAATGGTTACGACTTTGAGATTACGACGACCGCGTTGGCGGATCGGGTGGACGTGCGGGTGATTGGCACCTCGGCACACTCCTCTGAGCCGTGGACGGGTGTGAATCCGGTGGCACGGCTGTTTGATTTTTTGTATGAGGCCGGGCACGTGGTGTACATGAAGGATAACCATCTGACCGATGCCATTTTGTATGCGGTCAGTAACTTTGGGCTGGACTACACCGGGCGGCAGTTGGGCATTGGTTTCAGTGATGACTTTATGGGGCCGCTGACCGCGTCGCTGACCTATGTGAATGTGGACAACACCGGCATGGAACTGATCACCAATCTGCGTGTGCCCAAGGGGCGTGACATTGGGGAACTAAAACAGGAGATTCTGGATCGTCTGGCTGAATGGTCGGCGATGAGCAATCTGCCGCTGGATCTGGAGCTGGATATTGCTGAGCCGATGTTCCGCAATCCGGAAGGGCAGTGGATACAGACACTGTTGGATGTGGCGTCTGAAAACCTGGATTTGCCGCGTGAGTTTATGTCGTCCGATGGCGCTACCTCCATCCATGATCTGCCCAATGGTGTGCAGTTTGGCCTAGCGATGCCGGGCATCAAGTACACCGGGCACACGGACAATGAGTTTAAAACCGTGGAGCAGTTTCAGCTGGATTTGCAGATTGTGACGGAGATGCTGGCGCGCATAGGCACGCTGGGCGCAATGTAGTGTCCGCTGTCTGTCAGTTTTTGGGGTGAACAGCTGCCAGACTTGCCAGCAGGCTTTTGCGGTTGAAGGGTTTGTCGAGCACGGCAATCACGTTGTTAAGCTGCAGTTTTTCGCGCACACGCGGGTCAAGTTGCCCGGAGATGATCATCACCGGCAGTGTGGGCATGTCGATCGCCAGTTTGGCGGCGAGATCAGAACCATGCATGCCGGGCATGGTTTCGTCCGTGATGAGCAGGTCATAGTGCCTGCGTTTTCCACGGCCCGTGCCAGACTGGCCTGATACTCCCAAAAGACCCAGCAACTCCAAGGCTTCTTGCGCGGACGCGGCTTCCTGCACTTTGTAATGTGCGCTTTCCAGAATCATGCGTAGGGTGCCGCGTATCAGCTCCTCGTCATCCACCACCAGAATGCTCAGTTGGTGTGATTGGGGTGCTGCGCCGACGGAATCTTCGATATTTGTTTCGGGGCTGGGCAGCACGGACGCCAGCGAGAACTCAATGCTGAAGGTGGTGCCAGCGCTGGAGGAATGAAACGTCAGGGTACCGCCGGTGTCGCTGACCAGGCGGTGCACAATGGATAAACCCAGGCCAGTGCCCTCGCCGGGTGCTCGCGTGGTAAAAAACGGTTCAAAAATGCGTGAGTGCAGGTGGTCCGGGATGCCGCGGCCGGTGTCAATCACGTCAATTCGAATGGTGTGCGTGCTGTGGTCGCAGCGTTGGCGTAGGATGAGGGTGCCGCCTTGTGGTTTCATGGCAAGACAGGCATTAGTGCCCAGATTCATGCTGATCTGCTGCAATGCATCCGGGCTGGCAATGATGCGGGCAGCAGGCTCGTCAATGTCACATTCGATTGTGATGTTGGCGGGCATGGAGCTGCGCAGAATCACCGCGGTTTCTTTGAGGATGTTCGCCACCACCACCGGGGTCGATGCCTGTGGCAGGTTCTGGCTGAAACTTAGCAAACGTTTGATCAGGTCGCGTGCGCGTTCGGCAGAGATGATGACGTGCCCCAAATGTTTGTGCTGGGCGCTGCCCGGGGGCGCGTCGTCTTGTGCGGCTTCACTGGCCATCAAAATGGGCACCAGCAGGTTGTTAAAGTCGTGGGCAATGCCGCTGGCCATGGTGCCGAGTGCACTGAGTTTTTGTGAGTGCAGCAGTTGCTCTTGAAGTTGCTCGCGTTCGCTGAGAGCAGAGGCCATTTGTTGGCGGGAGTCGTCCAGTGCGATCAGTGATTGCTCCAGACCATCCAGCAACCGCGCAATGGCCATCGATACCATGGCGGCCAGAAACATCAGGGTGCCGGCGACGCCGCCCCAGGATGCGAGTTCATAGACCAGTACTTCATCAATTGGGTTGGGCGCACCGCTTAACGCTAATAGCAAAGCATAGGCAATGGTCACCACAATGATAAATGCGATTCCAAAGTAAGCACCGGTGTATCCAAAAAACAAGGCTGACAGAATGGGTACCACTAGCAACCAGTCGGTGCCGGCGCCAATTGGGCCGAGCAGCCAGAGAATCAGCATGCCAAAGGCTGCCCAAACGCCAATAAAGATCATGGCGCGGGTTCTGAAAGTGGGCGTGCGCCAGAAAGCCAACGCAATAGCCATCACCCAAGTGACTGTGTCTGCGATGATCAGCAGGGGAATATCCAGTCGATAACCTAGCCAGACGCTAGGCACGTACGCAATGCTGGCCAGAATCACGGTGGCCCATAGGGTGTACTGCAGGATGGTTTCGCGTTGCCGTAAGATGCTGACGTGTGCCGAGTCATGGGAAAGTGTTGGCATAAAACCCCGTCTAGCTGGTGGAATTATTAGCTGATATAGTCGAGTTGAGTGTGCATCAGAAGAAGAACAAAACCAATGAATTTGATACTGGCGGCTGTCCCGATTTTTATCCTGCTGATTTTTGTTGAATTGGCTGTCAGCCATTACCGAAAGACGGGTGTTTATCGCCTGAACGACGCGGTAGCCTCGATGAGTACTGGCATGATCAGCCAGACCATGGGGTTTGCAACCCGCTTTGTCAGCTTTCTGGGTTACACGGCGTTGTGGACAGTGTTGCCACACGGTGAAGTGACCATGTCCCCGCTAATGTGGGTGGTCGCCTTTGTTTTCTATGACTTCTGTTACTACTGGAATCACCGTGCGCAGCACACCATCAATGTGCTGTGGGGGATTCACGTGGTGCACCATCAAAGTGAGGAGTACAACCTCACTACCGCACTGCGTCAGCCGTTTAACGGGTTCATTATCGGCTCAGTGTTTTACTTGCCGATGTTATTTATTGGCTTCCCCCCGGAAGTGATTGTCACCGTGGGTTCACTGAATCTGATTTATCAGTACTGGGTACACACGCGTCTGATCAACACGCTGGGCTGGATGGAGCTGGTGTTTGTGACGCCCATGAACCATCGTGTGCATCATGCCATCAACGATCCCTACATCGACCGCAATTTTGGTGGTGTGTTTATTCTGTGGGACCGGATGCTGGGTACTTATCAGGCAGAACTGGCCGACGCGCCCTGCGCGTATGGTGTGCGCAAGGCTTTGCACAGCTGGAACCCGTTTTTTGCCAATGCGCAGGTGCACTGGCAACTGGCTAAAGACAGTTGGCATGCCGAGCGTTGGTGGGACAAAGTACGCATCTGGTTTATGCCGACTGGTTGGCGTCCTGCGGATGTGAATGCCCGCTATCCCTTGCCGCGCTGTCTGCCTGACACGCAGCAAAAATACAATCCTCCCATTCCAGGTGCCTTGTCGATTGCCGTGTTGGCGATACATGTCTTTCTGGTGTTGGTGATGGTGACGTTTCAGCTGATGGTGCCGGTGGATAATTTTACGCAGGCGCTGGTGCACTTTATTCCCTTGGGTGCTGGTTTATGGCTGAACGGGCGTCTGCTGGAGGGCAGGCGTGATGCGGTGTTACAGAGCAGCGTGTTCTGGGGGCTGTGTGCGCTGATGCCGTGGTGGTATGAGGGTTGGCTGCTGCCACCCGTGGGTTCGAGTGCTGCATTTTTGTTTGCAGCGTTTTTAATCCTGTTCAGCGCCAGACAGAGGGCAGTTGAGGCGGCTGCTGTGGGAGATAGGTCTGATGTGGTAAGCTCAAAATCAGAATCCAGCTGAACCCACGCTCAGGCGCTCCATGCAATCCTCACTGATACCCGAACGACCGTTAATCATTTCGCCAACTCTGGCGGCCACCATTGGTCTTGAAGAGGCCGTGCTGCTGCACGTGCTGAGTGAGTTGATGGTGCATAAAACCTGTGTGCTGCGCCAAGGGCTGAATTGGCTGGAGCTGGATCAACAGACGCTGCTTGATGCGTTGCCATTCTGGGCGTGGATTGATGTCAAACGGGTGCAGAAAAGCCTGCAGGATCTGGGTTTGATTCTGATTGACCCGATTACCGGGCGCGATGACAGCTGGATGTTTGCCATCAATCAGCGCCCGCCCTCATCACAAATTTCGGCTGCTGCGCCTGCTGCTGTTACACCCACTCAGCCGTCACCGCCACCGCGAGTGCCGCCACAGCGCAAATCGGCGCCGTCCGGCGTACGCACACGCGATGGTTCTGCAGCTTATATCTCCACTGACTGGCAGCCGGACGATGAATGGTTGTCGCTTTGTCGTCAGCACGGTGTGCCCGATGCGTTTGCGCTCAGTCTGGTGCCGGGTTTTGTCATGTATTGGCGGGATAGGGCGCAGTCGCGTTTTTCATGGGGAAATGCATTTTACAAACATGTGCTGCGCGAGTGGCGCATGGAGCAGACTCGGCGCGGCTCTGCCGAGTTGGATGCGCCTATGTCGGCGGACTGGCGACCTAATTCAGATGCCTTGGCCATCCTGAAAAACGCGGGTATCAACGAGGCGTTTATCGACGACGCGGTGCCGGAGTTTGTGCTTTACTGGCGTGAACGCGGCGGTCAGAATGGCGCGTGGAACACCCGGTTTATCGAACATATTCGCCGGCAGTGGGCGCGTTATCAGGTGTCGGTGGTCAATGATGGTGTGCCGCGTCCGATTGCCGAAGACTGGCAACCCAGCCCCGATGTGTTTGAGGTGCTGCGGCTGGCTGAAATTGATGAGGCCTTTGCGCGCAGTAAAGTCGCTGAATTTGTGTTGTACTGGCGTGATACCGGGCAGGCGCAGTCCTCGTGGAACACCCGATTTCTGCAGTTTGTGAAATACAGCTGGGCGCGGCGCCCGGAAGCTATCAAAACAGGATTGACAGACAGTCATGCAAAAGATCAATTCGCTACTGAACGAGGCGGGCAAGGCATTGAAGCCGCGTTCAAGCGCTTCACAGACCGAAGCTGGGCAGAGTGACAGCGCATCAGGGGCTGACCGCAGCCAGCATCGGGACCAGCACCGTGGACAGAAAACCCGGCAGGAGCAATCGGGGCAGCGGGAGCACGCGCAGCACAGCGGCCCGGATCTGATTGATGCCATCAACCAGATTTTTGCCGAGTTTGAGCTCGCCTATCACAACCAGTATCACAAAGCCTATGGTGATGCCGACCGTCTGACTCTGGCTAAAAAATACTGGCTGGAGTGTTTGCGTGAGTTTCACCCCCTACAGCTGGTGACCGCCGCCCGCCGCCTGGTGAAAAGTCAGGACTATCTGCCGACCATTTCGACCATGACCCGTGCCTGTGAACAGTCCTTTGAATTGTTTGGACTGCCGTCGGAATGGGAAGCCTACACCGAAGCCTGCCGCGCACCCGCGCCCAAGCATTTGCATTCATGGAGCCATCCAGCGGTGTATTTTGCGGGCAAAGCCACTGACTGGTTTTTGTTGGCAACGGAGCCGGAAGACAAAGTGTTTCCGCTGTTTTCTTACTATTACAAGCAGTTGTGTCAACGGGTGATGCGTGGTGAACAGCTGGAGGTGCCGATGGTGCAGGCGTTGCCGGAAAACCCGTCGCGGCCATTAAGTTATGAAGAACGGCAAAGCCGCTTACAGGATTTGCGCGCCAGTCTGGATGTTTGAGGTTTTAATCGCTCTCAAAATTCAAGTTTGACGAAGTTATCATTTGTGATAACCTCCGTTCATGTCATGGATGATTACCTTTTTCAGTGAGAAAGTCAGAGAGGAGATGTTGAGTTTTCCCGATGGGATATTGGCTGATTTTCTTCATGTTGCTGAAATAATTGAACAGTTTGGCCCTGCGGTTGGAAAGCCTTATACAGCACCAATGGGAGCAGGCCTCTTTGAAATCAGGGTTCGGGGAAGAGAGGGAATTGGCAGATCGCTGTTTTGCACCGTCGAAGGACAGGAAGTCGTGATTCTTAACTCATTTATAAAAAAGACCCAAAAGACTCCATCCAAAGAGATTGAAAAAGCCCGCAAGAGAATGAAGGAGTTAAAAAATGGAGAGAACAACCCTGCAATCTTTTAAAGAAGAAGCGCTCAAACGTGAAGGCGTCAAACAAATCTATGAAGATTTGTCTGCTGAGTATGAAGTTCGCAAACAGTTGATTGCTCTGAGGCAGCAAGCTGGATTCACACAAGAACAAATCGCGGAAATTTTACAAACTAAAAAGAGCAACATTTCCCGTCTTGAAAGTGTGAACTCTTTAAGCTCCCCAAGACTTTCAACATTGTCGGATTATGCTGCTGCTATGGGTTACAAATTGAAAATTGAATTTGTCAGGAATGGCGAAGTATGCCCATGACCGTCAAGACCGTGTCGACCTGTCACAGCAACAACTATCGCTAGGCAATCAGTGCGTAGAATTAAGCCAGCGCGTGCAACTCACGTTCGAGCAGTGTGGTGTCGCCGACATTGAGTTCAACTAACCGACGCAGATGCGTCATGCTGTCCACATCGATGTGCTCGCAGGCCAGGCCAACCAAATCACCATGCTGATTGACGATGCGCACCTGCATACAAATCTCGGTGCCACCCCCCAGATGGATGCTGACGTCGAGTTGCTCGGAGTCGCGCAGA
>JAUSPW010000454.1 GCA_030652635.1 Pseudohongiella sp.
TGATTGCTGAGCCCTGGGACATTGGTCCGGGCGGCTACCAACTGGGGAAATTCCCGCCGGGCTGGTCCGAATGGAATGACCGCTACCGCGACACCACTCGTCGGTTCTGGCGCGGAGATTCCGGTGTTATGCCAGAGTTTGCCCGCCGTATTCACGGCTCCAGCGATATTTTTGAGCATGGTGGTCGACGCCCGTCAGCCAGCATCAATTTCATTTGCAGCCACGATGGCTTTACCCTCAATGATCTGGTCAGTTACCGCGATCGCCATAACGAAGCCAATGGTGAAAAAAATCTGGATGGTCATCGCGAAAACTTCAGCGACAATTTTGGGGTGGAAGGCCCTGTCCAAGACGCCACAATCCATGTGATCCGTCAACGCCAACAGCGCAATCTACTGACCACCTTGATGTTGTCTCAAGGCGTGCCAATGCTGCAGGCCGGCGATGAATTCTGCCGCACTTTGCACGGCAACAATAATGCCTACTGTCAGGACAATCCCATCAGCTGGATCAACTGGGATCAGATCACCCGCGATGGTGTGAGTCAGCAGGCGTTTACCCGTTATTTGATTGGACTGCGAAAACAATACCGGATTCTGTTTCCGGATGTGTACGTACACGAAGCGCTGGAACCTGATGCGCCGACCATCGAGTGGTTTAACAACAGTGGCGAACCCATGCAGCCGAGGCACTGGCAAGAACACCACGCTCGTACCCTGGGCTACCTGATTTCTGTTAAACACCCCACACTCAACACCCGAGTGCGAATGTTGAGTGTGTTCCATGCGGGTCGTGATGCCGTCAGCTTCATGTTGCCGATACTGGAAGGCCTCAGCCACTGGGAGATATTGCTGGATACCGCCAGCTTCACCGGTCAACCAGACCCTGACAATTGCAGAGTCGACAGCCGCCTGAATTTGTTTTCGTGCTCAACCGTTGTTTTGCTCGCCCACTTGCATACATCACATTCTGAAACAGAGGGAGTTGTTAACGCATGACAACTGACATCAGCAGTACCGTAGCAGCAAATGTGTCCGTTAACCTTGATGACTCGCCGTGGCTGGGCATCGATGCCAACAGTCTGGAAACAGATCTGGCCAGACATTTCCATCTGACATTAGGCCGCGACAAAGATCCGGCCTCGCACTATTACCTATACAACGCCGCCGCCTTGACCGTGCGCGATCGTCTGGTTGAACGATGGCGCAGCACGCGCCAGAACTACCATGATGCCGGATGCAAACGGGTTGCCTATATCTCCCTTGAATTTCTGGTCGGCCGTTCGCTGTGTAATGCCGTTATGAATCTTGGTATAGAGGAATCCTTGCAGCGTTCCCTGTTTCGCTACGGCGTGACCCTGGAGCAGTTGTCGGAAGAGGAAAGTGATGCCGGGCTTGGCAATGGTGGACTTGGCAGGCTGGCCGCGTGTTTTCTGGACAGCTGTGCCACGCTGGGTTTGCCCGTCACCGGCTACGGTTTGCGTTACGAATACGGCATGTTCCATCAGAAAATTGAAAATGGCCGCCAGGTAGAAGGCCCGGATCACTGGCTGGATCGCGGCAATCCCTGGGAGTTTGAAGCGCCGCAGGACACCCGTCGTGTGCGTTTTTTTGGACATACGCGCTTTGAACGCGATGAACACGGCAACCTGCATGCCTGTTGGGTTGATACCGAAGATGTGCTGGCCGTGCCCTACGATATGCCTATCCCCGGTTATGGAAACGATACCGTCAATACCCTGAGATTGTGGAAGTCCATGGCCACGGACGAATTCCATTTACAGGAATTTAACAATGGTGGTTATGCCGAAGCCGTTGCGTCCAAAACCCAGGCTGAACAAATCACCATGGTGCTGTACCCCAACGATGTCAGTGAAAATGGCAAAGTACTGCGCTTGAAACAACAGTACTTTCTGACATCAGCCAGCCTGCAGGATGTGATGGATCGCTGGCTTAAACGCCATGGCCCATGTTTTGAGCGTTTTTCTGAGCTCAACTGTTTTCAGCTCAACGACACACATCCTTCGGTTGCCGTTGCAGAACTGATGCGTCTGTTGCTGGATGAACACCGGCTGAGCTGGGATCAGTCCTGGGCCATTACAAGGTCCTGCATGGCGTATACCAATCACACCCTGCTGCCGGAAGCATTGGAGCGCTGGCCTGTGCGCATATTCCACGACATGTTGCCGCGCATCCTTGAAATCATTTATGAGATCAATGCGCGCTTTCTGCAGGAAGTGGCAGAGAAGTGGCCGGGGGATACCCAAAAACTTTCCCGGCTTTCCATCATTGAAGAGGGCAACGATCCTTCCATCCGAATGGCTCACCTTGCCATTGTGGGCAGCATGTCCGTCAATGGTGTGGCGCAACTGCACACTGAACTGCTCACGCAGGGCCTGTTCAGAGAATTCTACGAACTATGGCCACACAAATTTAACAACAAGACCAATGGCGTGACACCCCGACGCTGGCTGGGATTCTGTAACCGGGAACTCAGTGACCTGATCAGTGAACGCATTGGTGATGGCTGGTTACGGGATTTCAGCAACATCAAGGCCTTATCCAGCGCGGTAGACGATGCGCATTTTTGCGAGCGTTGGAATACAGCACGGCGTCACAACAAATCGCGACTGGCAGACCTAGTCAAACAGCGTTGTGGCGTCAGTTTTGATCCGTCGATGTTGTTTGATGTCCAGGTCAAACGTATTCATGAATACAAGCGGCAATTGCTGAATGTCCTGCATGTAGTGCACCTGTATAACCGCATTCTGGCCGGTGATACCCACGGCATGGTGCCTCGCTGTGTACTGATTGGCGGTAAAGCCGCACCGGGTTACTTTCTCGCTAAACTGATCATCAAACTGGTCAATAATGTGGCGCAAGTGATCAATCAGGATTTGCGTGCACATGACTGGTTACGTGTCGCATTTTTGCCTGATTACAACGTTACTGCGATGGAGATCATCTGTGCAGGTACCGATCTGTCTGAACAGATATCAACCGCTGGCAAAGAGGCCTCCGGTACCGGCAACATGAAATTTATGATGAATGGCGCGTTGACCATTGGCACCTTGGATGGCGCCAACATTGAGATCCGTGACGCCGTCGGCGCTGATAACTTTTTCCTGTTTGGGCTGACAGCCGCCGAAGTTGCCGAACTGCGCAGCCATTATTCGCCGGAATCCATCATTGAATCGGATAAAAACTTGTCCGAGGTCATGCAACGGCTAGAGTCAGGCTACTTTAATCAGGATGAACCGGGTATTTTTGATCCATTGATTTACTCGATCAGAAATTCTGGCGACAGTTGGATGACAGCGGCAGACTTTGGGTCTTACGTACAGGCACAACAAGCTGTCAGTGACCTGTATCGCAATACAGATCAGTGGACACAAAAAAGTATTCTCAACACCGCGTCCAGTGCGTTTTTTTCCAGTGACAGAACAATTCGCGCCTACGCAGATGACATATGGCAACTCACATGAGGAGTGTGTAAATGGATCAGGGGCAACGTTATATCAGCCGCTTAACACGAAACACCTATGCAATTATTCTTGCAGGAGGCAAGGGCAGTCGTCTGCATGAACTGACCAACTGGCGCGCCAAACCCGCACTGTTTTTTGGTGGCAAATTCCGCATCATCGATTTTCCGTTATCTAACTGCATCAACTCCGGTGTCAGGCGGGTAGGGGTAGTCACCCAGTACAAAGCACACTCGCTGATCAAACATCTGGTGCGAGGTTGGGGACACTTTAAAAAGGAACTGGGTGAAGGCGTGGAAATTCTGCCGGCCTCCCAGCGCTACTCGGACAACTGGTACATGGGCACCGCAGACGCGGTGTTTCAGAATATCGACATTATCCGCGGAGAAATCCCGGAATACGTCATGGTGTTGTCAGGTGATCACGTCTACCGTCAGGACTATGGTGACATGCTCGCCTACCATGCGGATATGAACGCCGATATGACAGTGTCCTGCATGGAAGTGCCGTTGGAGGAAGCTGCGGGTAATTTTGGTGTGATGAGTGTGGATCGTGATCACAGGATTCTGGCGTTTCATGAAAAGCCAGCGCATCCGCAAGCACTGCCCGACAATCCAGCCAACTGCCTGGCGTCCATGGGCAACTATGTTTTCAAAACCGAGTTTTTGTTTGAACAGTTGCGCCACGATGCCAAAAATGATCACTCTGATCATGATTTTGGCAAAAACATCATTCCTTCCATCATCAGTGACCACAAAGTATTCGCCTATCGCTTTGCCGACCCGGCCGATGGCACCAAAGCTTACTGGCGCGATGTGGGCAGTCTGGATTCATTCTGGCAGGCCAATATGGAACTGGTTGAACCCACGCCCAAGTTGAATCTGTATGATCCACGCTGGCCAATCTGGACGTTCCAGGAACAATTGCCGCCCGCCAAATTTGTGTTTGACGATGACAACCGGCGCGGCATGGCAATTGACTCGATGGTGTCCAGTGGCTGTATCATATCGGGCTCCAGCGTGCGAAAGTCTTTGTTGTTCTCTAACGTGCGGGTGCACTCCTACTCGGTCATTGAAGAGGCGGTGGTGTTACCTGACGTTGAAATACGTCGTCATTGCAAACTTCGCAAAGTCATCATCGACCGTGGTTGTGTTATTCCGGAAGGTACCGTCATCGGCTACAGCCATGATGACGATATCCGCCGGGGATTCCGAGTTACTGCAAAAGGCGTCACCCTGGTCACCCGTGAAATGCTCGGACAGACTGTGGGGGGGTTATAGGGAAAGTCAGGTATGCATATCGTAATGATCGCCGCTGAAAATGCTGCGTTAACAGGTGGCAAAGTAGGCGGTATCGGCGATGTTATCCGTGACATTCCCGGTGCCCTTGCACGTCAAGGGCATCAAGTATCAGTGATCACGCCAGCCTATCAACGTCTGGCGCAAATCAATGACTCGTTAAGGCTGGGGGAATTTACCACCGTTTTTGCCGGCAAAGCAGAAACGGTGAGTTTATACAGGGTGCAAGCGCAACATCGGCGCTATAACCATCCGTCGGTCAATCATTACCTGCTTGATCACCCATTGCTTGCCCCGTGTGGCGCGGGCGCTATCTATTGCCATGATGAGTCTGGCCCATTCGCGACCGATGCCAACAAGTTTGCATTTTTTTGTACCGCTGTATGCGAGTGGTTGATTTCAGATGAATTGCACAAACCCGATGTTCTGCACCTGCACGACTGGCACGCAGCCATGGTGTCGGTGCTGCGTCGATTTCATCCTCGCTACCAATATTTAAAAACCATCCATACCGTTTACACCATTCACAACCTGTCTTTGCAAGGCATTCGCCCCTTGCGCGGTGATCACTCCTCACTTGAAAGCTGGCACCCGAGTCTGGTCTCAGACGCACTTTGGTCAGGGAATGATGATGCGACTGCCATGACTGACCCACGGTATCCAGACTGCATCAATCTGATGCGCTGCGGTTTGCTGTTGAGCGATCGCGTACATGCCGTCTCACCGGGCTATGCGATGGAGATACAACAGCCCAATGATCCTGTGCGGGCATTTGTGGGCGGCGAAGGACTGGATCAAGACTTACAGGGCCTGGCCTCGCAAAATCGACTGTTTGGCATTCTGAATGGTTGTGAATATCCGGATACTGTTGCTGATACTCAAAGCCGTTTCCTGGCTGCCAATGCGCGGCGCAACAAACTGTTTTTGTTAATCGACAAGAGCCTGAAACACTGGGCTGGTCAGCAGCAGACCCTGCCGGCTTCATTGTTTCATGCCGCCTGCAGACTTGCCGATTGGCAGCGCAAACGCAAACCAGCACCTGTTTGCCTGGTGTCGATAGGGCGTCTGACTGAGCAAAAAGTCAGCCTGCTGCACCAGCCAGTGCCCGCACAACTTCGTAATAACAGTATCAGCGAATCTGCCTTGTCACACTTATTGTTGTCGCTTAATGACGGCATTTTGATACTGATAGGCACCGGTGATCGGGTCATGGAAGAGTTCTGCACGCGCATGATGATGGAGCATGAAAACTTTCTATATCTGCAGGGTTTTTCAGAGGAGCTGGCCGAGCTGTTATACGGGGTAGGTGATCTTTTCCTGATGCCAAGCAGTTTTGAACCGTGTGGCATCAGCCAGATGTTAGCCATGCGTGCCGGCGTACCCTGTATTGTGCACAGAGTCGGAGGATTAAAAGACACCGTATTACATGGTGTTAACGGTTTTGCATTCAGCGGCAACTCACGCGATACCCAAGTCAGCGAAATGCTGGGTTGTGTCTCTGCAGCCGTTGATCTGGTGCGCAGTGACAACGAAACCTGGCACTTAATCAGGAAAAATGCCGCCAGCGCCAGATTTCTGTGGGACGATGTTTTGCAAGATTACGTCAACAAACTCTACGTGGTCTGAGGTGTGCGCACGATGCCGATTCGGGCCCAAGCAAAAAACAGGGTCATCAGTGGGCTGAGCAGACAGAAAAACGCCCATGGTGCATACGACAAGGTAGCCACACCCAATACGCTGGCATGATAGGCACCACAGGTATTCCATGGAATCAGCACTGAGGTCACTGTACCGGTATCTTCCAGTGTGCGGCTAAGATTTTGAGGTGCAAGCCCACGCGCTTTGAACGCATTGCTGAACATACGACCTGGCACAACCAAGGCCAGATACTGATCAGATGCTGATATGTTGGTGACTACACAAGTTGCGCCAGTCGCGGTAATCAATCCGGCATCGCTGCGAACACGACTGATCAATGCCCGGGTAATACGCCCCAGGAAACCACAGGCTTCCATCACCCCACCAAATACCATGGCGGACAAAATCAACCAGATGGTATTAAGCATCCCGTACATTCCCCCGGTGCTGAGCAGGTCATCCAACACCGGATCACCCGCCACTACACTGACATCACCATAAAGTGCCTGCATCATGATCTGGTAGGTATTGCCCAGCTCAGCAGACAATTCCGTGACCAACTCCTGCTGCAGCAATACTGCACATAAGATGCCGGCCATTGCGCCCACAAATAACGCGGGCAGGGCAGCGACCTTTCGAATAATCAGGAAAATGACCGCCGCAGGAACCAGCAGCAATACTGGGTTGACAGTAAACTTGTCTGCAATCAGTTGCTGATAACGAGCCGTGTCATCCACACTGGCGACGTCACCACCCATCACCCATCCCAGCACGGTATACAGCAGCAGGGTAATCACAATCGAGGGCAACGCGGTCATGCTCAGATAACGGATGTGTGTAAACAGGTCTACGCCACTGACACCTGACGCAAGATTCGTGGTGTCAGACAAGGGAGACATCTTGTCCCCAAAGTAAGCACCAGACACAATCGCGCCCGCCACCAACCCGGGATTGATCCCCATGGCATACCCTATACTCATCAACGCAATACCCAGCGTCGCAGAGGTAGACCATGAGCTTCCGATGACCACCGCGGCA
>JAUSPW010000461.1 GCA_030652635.1 Pseudohongiella sp.
GCTGCGCCGCTCCGGATTCGAACAGTGCTCCCGCTGGATCGGGCGCCCCCTCAAAAGATAAGCGCGGCTTGATTGGTCCACCACCACACTGCCCTCCCGATGCTCACTCCGGCTTTAAGAGTCAGTGCTGTCAGTGCGGCATTGATGCGGAAAAAGCGTCATCGAGGCAGGCAGATCAAGGCAAAAGCGGATTCAAAAAGCGCAGTTTACAAATAGTAAATGAGCATTTTTGAATCCGCTTTTAACGCAGAGCTGCCAACGCAGATAGCTTTTAGCAGATAGCTTTTAAGAGTGTCGGCGAATGACGCCCACACTAATACCCTCAATCACAAACGCCTGGTGGCGCAAATCAACCACAATGGGCTGGTAGTCTTCATTTTCCGGGAGCAGGTGCAGCACATTGCGATCAGCGGTGTGCTGCAGGCGTTTGACGGTGACATCTTCGTCGAGTCTGGCAACAATGATATCGCCATCACGTGCCTGAGCGGTTTTGTGAACAGCCAACAAGTCACCTTCAAAAATGCCGGCATTGATCATGCTGGTGCCTTTGACGGTGAGCAGATAATCCGCTTTCGGGTAGAACAGTTCTGCAGGAATGCTGACGTACTCGTCGATGCACTCTTGCGCCAGAATCGGGCTGCCGGCGGCGACTTGTCCGACAACCGGCAAGCCGCGTGGCCAACTGTTGGCGGCGTCCAGATCGCGGGTATTGGCAGCGTTGGCAACATTCTCGACGATGCGTATACCACGTGATGCGCCCGGAATCATCTCGATGGCTTTTTTGCGTGCCAGCGCTTTGAGATGTTCTTCGGCGGCGTTGGGTGACTTGAATCCCATTTCCTGCGCGATCTCCGAGCGTGTGGGTGGATAACCGGTTTCCTGCTGGTAACGACGGATATACTCCAATATCTCGGTTTGTCTGGGCGTCAGCGTTTGCATGGCATCTCCGTCCTGTGCATGTTGAGGCTGTAATTATATACAGTTATCATTGCCTTGCAAGCCAGGGTTTCTGAGCGACAGACTAATCAGTCATAATGGGCCTTGAAACCCGACCGGGGTCGTGGTGATTTGTAGCGTTAACGAGGGTTCATCCATTGAATGATGCGGTATTTAAAGCCACACCCGGTGTTTTGATGCTGGATGTGCAAGGCAAAACACTGACAGCGCAAGACAAGGATCTGCTTCAGCATCCACAGGTGGGCGGGGTCATTCTGTTTTCCCGCAATGTGGACGATGCCGAACAGGTGCTGACGTTGACCTCGGCCATCCGTGAGCAGCGCCCGGAGATTTTGATGGCGGTTGATCAGGAAGGAGGGCGGGTTCAACGTCTTCGCGAAGGATTTACGCGCTTGCCGCCCATGCTGATGTTTGGTCATCTGTGGCGCACGCAACCCGAACACGCCCTGAAGCTGGCCCAGGAGACTGGGTGGCTAATGGCGTCCGAAGTGTTGGCGGTCGGATTCGATTTCAGTTTTGCGCCGGTGCTGGATTTGCAGACCGGGCTGAGTGAGGTAATCGGCAACCGTGCCTTCTCTGAAGACAAAGACGTGCTGGTCAGTCTTGCCAGCGCATTTATGTCCGGCATGCATGAAGCAGGCATGGCGACTACCGGCAAACATTTCCCCGGCCACGGTAGCGTGGAAGCCGATTCCCACCTGGCTTTGCCGATAGACAATCGCAGCATGCAGCAAATTCGTGATGAGGACCTTCAGCCATTTGTACGCTGTCTGCCATGGCTGGACGCGGTGATGCCGGCTCATGTGTTGTACGCCCAGGCGGATGCACACTGCGCCGGATTCTCGCCTTTCTGGTTGCAAACCGTGCTGAGGGGCGAACTCGGATTTGAAGGGGTCATTTTTAGTGATGACCTGGTGATGGAGGCTGCGTCAGCCGCCGGTGCCATGCCACAACGGGTCGAGCAGGCATTAATGGCCGGCTGCGATATGTTGTTGGTGTGTAATAATCAGGATGCCGCACGCGAAGCGCTGACAACACTTGATAGTTTGACGCAGGCCAACACCTTTGCAGCACAACTCGGGCAAAGTTCCGCAAGGCTTGAACGTATGCGCCGCCGTCAAACGCCACAATGGGGCGACTTGCAACATTCTGCACGATGGCGCAGTGTGCATGAGGAACTCAAACAAATGCTGGCGCATCACACGCTTTAGTGCGTGTTCCGTATCAAACGTGCTCAGAATTTACAAAGGCTCAAAAAAATGGATCAAACGACATTAACCAGCGTTTATAACAAAGCGCGCTGCCTGTTTGACGCGCAGGATATTGCGATTGCGCTGGATACGATGGCGCACAAAATCAGTGACGCCTTGCGTGATACAAATCCGGTACTGTTATGTGTGATGAACGGTGGCGTCATTTTTACCGGGCAACTGGCCACACGTCTGCAGTTTCCGCTGCAGATGGATTATGTGCACGCCACGCGTTATCGCGAACAACTGAGTGGGGCTGACCTGCATTGGCGTGTGACACCTGCAACCGCATTGCAAGGCAGAACAGTGCTGGTGCTCGATGACATTTTTGATGAAGGTGAAACACTCAGTGCCATCAAAAAATGGTGCGAAAACGAAGGGGCCGCCCAGGTATACACCGCTGTTTTGGTTGATAAACAGCATGATCGCAAAACCGCTGCTCTAAAACAGGCTGACTTTACAGCGCTGTACGCGGAGGACTTTTATCTGTTTGGTTATGGGATGGATTACAAAGGCTACTGGCGCAACGCGCCGGGCATCTACGCGGTTGAGGCTTGAATGAGCGCAGCCAGCACTGAGCAACTTCTGCGCAGCATTGGCAAACAGAAGGGGCCGGCCCCGGTGCATTCGTGGAATCCACCCTATTGTGGTGAGATTGATATCAGGATTGCCGCCGACGGCCGCTGGTATCACGAAGGATCTGTCATCACGCGACTGCCCATGGTGCAACTGTTCTCTTCAATTTTGCGACTGGATGCCGATGGACATTATTACCTGGTGACGCCGGCAGAACGTGTGCGCATCAAAGTGGATGATTGCCCCTTTGTGGCCCAACTTCTGGATGTTGAAGGCGTGGGTCCAGATCAGCAACTGCGCTTTACGCTGAACACCGGTGAACAGCTGTTTGCCGGTGCTGACAATGCGCTGTCTGCTGGTTACGATGAGAACGGGGTGCCGCATCCAACACTTCATGTCCGGCACGGACTTTGCGCACTGATCAGCCGCTCGGTTTTTTATCAGCTGATTGAAATGGCCGAACTGAAGCCCTTATCAGTTGATGAGAAAAAAGACATAAAAAACAAAGGGAAAACTAATAAACTTGTGCTGTTAAGTGCGGGAACAAGCTTTGATTTTGGTGCGATTTCTGAGGGTCATTGACCAGCCTTTTTATTGACGAGTGTAGATAAACGGGGCATCATTGGCAGCCTTTTTTTATGTGCCTCGCTGTTTACTCAATCAGTGATGTTTTTAAATCAGTGAATTTTGGAGAATCCATGAAGATTCTGGTAGCGATCAAACGTGTAGTTGATGCAAACGTAAAAGTACGCGTCAAAGCTGATAACAGCGGTGTCGATTTGACCAACGCAAAAATGGCGGTCAATCCGTTTTGTGAAATTGCCATTGAAGAGGCGATCCGGCTGAAGGAAAAGGGGCTGGCGGAAGAAATTATTGCTGTCTCCATTGGCGAAAAAGCCTGTCAGGAGCAGATTCGCACCGCGCTGGCGCTGGGTGCTGATCGTGGCATTCATGTAGAAGCCGCTGCAGACCTGCAGCCCCTGCCCGTGGCACGTCTGTTGCAGAAGCTGGTTGAAAAAGAAGGTATCGGCCTTGTCATTCTGGGCAAACAGTCTATCGATTCTGATAACAATCAGGTTGGCCAGATGCTGGCTGCACTGGGTGGCATGCCGCAAGGCACATTTGCCTGCAAAGTCGACATTGCGGATGGCCGTGCATTGGTAACGCGTGAAGTGGATGGTGGTGAGCAAACAGTCTCTCTGACATTACCCGCCGTGATCACCACCGACCTGCGTCTGAACGAGCCACGTTATGCGTCATTGCCCAACATCATGAAAGCCAAGAAAAAGCAGCTGGATACCGTGACGCCTGAAGAACTGGGTGTTGATATCAGTTCTGGTTTAAAAGTCATTGCTGTTGAGCCGCCGCCCAGCCGATCGGCGGGTGTAAAAGTGGCCAGCGTTGATGAGCTGATCAGCAAATTAAAAACTGAAGCCAAAGTCATCTAAGGGGTAGCAGATATGAGTATTTTGGTTATCGCAGAACACGACAACGCCGCCCTCAAACCGGCAACTCTGAATACCATTACTGCAGCAAAAGCCATTGGTGGCGACATTGTTGTGCTGGTGGCTGGATCAAACTGTGCAGCAGTCGCAAGCTCTGCAGCAGCCGTCGCGGGAGTCAGCAAAGTATTGCTGGCCGACAACGCCGTGTATGCCAATCAGTTACCTGAAAACATTTCAGCCCTGGTTGTTGATATCGCTGGCGCCTACTCACACGTATTGGCACCTGCAACAACCACCGGCAAAAACTTTATGCCGCGTGTCGCAGCCTTGCTGGGTGTGGCGCAAATTTCTGACATCACGGCAGTAAAAAGCGCGGATACTTTTGTGCGTCCAATTTATGCGGGCAATGCATTGGCAACCGTACAGTCCAGCGATGCTGTGAAAGTGGTCACTGTGCGCGGTACCGGTTTTGAAGAAGCGGCCAAAGAAGGCGGTTCTGCTGCTATTGAAACCTTGTCGGTGGTGAAAGAGCAGCACATTGCTGAGTTTGTAAGCCAGCAGCTGACTGTTTCTGAGCGTCCAGAACTGACCGGCGCGTCTATTGTGATTTCCGGTGGCCGTGGCATGCAAAACGGTGACAATTTTGTGTTGCTGGAAAAAGTGGCAGACAAACTCGGTGCAGCAATTGGTGCCTCTCGCGCAGCAGTCGACGCGGGTTTTGTGCCTAACGATATGCAGGTCGGTCAGACAGGTAAGATTGTTGCGCCTGATTTGTACATCGCAGTGGGTATTTCTGGCGCCATTCAACATCTGGCCGGTATGAAAGACAGCAAAGTGATTGTTGCTATCAACAAAGACGAAGAAGCACCGATTTTCCAGGTGGCAGATTATGGTCTTGTGGCAGATTTGTTCCAGGCAGTACCGGAACTCGCCGATAAACTGTAAGTGATGGCGTCACAAAAAATGCAGGCATAAAAAAACCCGGTTATACCGGGTTTTTTTATGCCCCAAGAAATTACTCTGGGTTATTCGCTGCTGCCTGAGCCGCCAGTCGAGCCTCTTCTTCAAGGCGACGACGACGGATTTCACGCGGATCGTTTGGTGCTCTGCCGCCACTGACAACAGGCGCGGGGGCCGGTGTCTCTGCGACAGGATCAGCAACTGCTTCTGTCGGAGCCGGTGCCGCAACCTGGGCTTCAGGCTCGATTGCAGCTGTGTATTGTGCAGCTTCAGGTTCAGAAACCAGCAGTGCTGGGGCTTCCACTGGCTCGGGCTGCAGGACCGGCGCAGGCTCGGCGACTACATCTGCGGCTGCAAGCTCTGCTGACGCCTGGGCCGCCAGCGCAGCGTCATTTGCTGCCTGTTTTGCGGCTGATCGGGCAGAGGCTGTGCGTCCTGAAGATTTTGCGGCTGGCTTGGATGCCACCGGCGCCTGCTGTTCAGCAGGAACGTCGACACTTTCAACAGTCTCTGCAGTCAGTGGTGATTCCGCCACAACAGCATCCACAGTTGCTTCAATGATCTCTTTAGCCGGTTCAGCCACAATTTCTGCTGTAACAGCTGACTCGACCACAGTGTCTTCTGGCAAATCAATGCCGTCGCCCGCATCGGCGTCCACATCTGCATCATCAGCAGATTCAGTGCCATCTGCGGATTCTACCGTCTCGGTGTCACCGCTCTGGCCACGGCCGCGACGTGATCGACCACCGCGGCTGCGACGACGACGTGGTTTGGCAGCGGCATCATCCGTTTCCACGGCTGTTGTGTCTGTTGCGACATCCAGCGAAGCGCTGTCGACGTCACTGTCAACAAGCGTCGTCACTTCAGCAAGTTCAGTCACTTCGATGCTTGCTTCTGCAGTGGCCAACTCCTGAGTTGTTTCCACACCGTCAGGATGCGGACCACGGACGCGTTTGGCGGTGTTGCGTGGTCTGCGATCGCCACGACGTCGTTTGGCTTCGCCGCTGGTATCTTCAGTTGCATCGGCTTCAACGGCTTCAACAGTGCTGTCTTTACGCAGTGCCTCGTCTTCTGTCGGACGCTGGCGATTATTGCCTTGCGCCTGGCCTCCTTGCTGGTTGCCACCACGACGGCGACCTCGACCCTGGCCTTGAGCTGTTTCAGTATCTGATGCATCGCGCGCCGGGCGCCGATCATCCTTGCGCTCTGTTTTGACGTCATCGTCCGCTTTGACGGCGGGCTTGTCTCGTTCCTGACGGTCGCGCTCTGGACGGTCCCGATCATTGCGATCACGGTCATTGCGACCGCCACTGCGACCTTGACGGGGATTGCGATTTTGTGCGCCTTGTCCGGAGCCTTGTGGGCGTCGGTTGCGCTGACGATCCGCCTCTTCTTTCGCTGCGTCTTGTTCCTTTCCGGCATCTTGCTCTTCATCGGACAAGCCAATGATAGACAGCAAGGAAGCAAAAAAGCCTTTTTTGCGTGGTGCGGCGGATACGGGAGCGCGCGCAACTGGCGCTGCTGAAGGCGCGGGCGCCTGAGGAACAGTCGGTGCCTGAACAGCCGCTTGTTGTGCAGGTTTGGTTTTTTCAGCCACAACAACGTCTTCATGATCATCGTGTGCAGTCACAATTTCATAACTCGCCAGAGGCGTGCCGCCGTCCTGCAAGGTCAGACTCTGAATCTCGTAGTGAGGCGTCTCCAACGAAGGATTCGGGATGATCAACAGGCGCGTTTTGCTTTGCGCTTCAATGGCAGCGATCGCATTACGTTTTTCATTAAGCAGATAGGCAGCAACGGATAACGGCACAATTGCACGAATTTCGGCGCTCTTTTTCTTGTTTGCTTCTTCCTGCAGCACACGCAGGATAGACAGGCACAGTGATTTTACGTCACGAATAGCACCTTGTCCGGCGCAGCGCGGGCACACAATGGCGCTGGTTTCTTCCAGCGATGGGCGCAGACGCTGACGCGACATTTCAAGCAGACCAAAACGTGAAATGCGTCCCACCTGCACACGTGCACGGTCAGCCTCGAGCGCATCGCGCATACGATTTTCAACTTCTTTCTGATTCTTGGTGGAGCTCATGTCGATAAAATCGATCA
>JAUSPW010000483.1 GCA_030652635.1 Pseudohongiella sp.
CTTGACGCCCTTGATTCATTTTACTAAATTGCTCGCCCCAACAGATTTTCTGGTAACGATTTAAATGTTCATTGGTTTCGCCCAAGTATGTTCTCACCTTGCTGCCCCGGCAGCCGCTGCACGCCGCGCGCGTGCGGCGCGTGCGCGCATGTCTGTCCGGGACCGGGAGACTGAATTTATCTGTTGATCTGAGATGTAACTAACAATCAGAGCAGAAATTCAAAAACCTCTGTGGCCCCGGCCTCAGAGGTTTTTTTTTTGCCCTGAGTTTTCAAAAATTAATTAACGCTGCTCCTTTTGGGGGCGGGAAGGAGAGGTAACAGTGTCAGTCAGAGATGTTGAGGATAGTTTGGGTTTAAAGGTCTGTAAAAAGCAGGCGCTTGTCATTGACCGGGGCGCGGGCGTCTGGGTCTGGGATGTCAGCGGCGAGAAATTTCTCGATTTTACTGCAGGGTGGGGGGTTACCTGTTTAGGTCATTCGCATCCGCTGATACTCAGTGCAATACAAGAGCAATCTGCCCGAATTATCCAGAATCCAAATTCGGGGTTTACTTATTCGCCGGCGCGCGCCGAATTGATGATAGAGCTCCAAAAGGTACTGCCAGCGGGGTTGAGCCGGATGTTCTTCGCCAATAGTGGTGCTGAAGCCAATGATGCAGCGCTTAAACTGGCCAGAAAGATAACTGGCCGCTCCAAGGTGGTCTCTTTGATGGGGTCATTTCATGGTAGGACACTGGCAACGCTGTCCGTGTCAGGGGGGCCTCAAAATGGTGCGAGGTATCTGCCTAGAGTGCCAGGTCAGGAATTTAGTCCATACAATAATTGTGATGATCTCGACCTTGTCATCGACAACACGGTGGCTGCAGTTATTGTGGAGTTGATTCAAGGAGAGGGGGGTGTCCGTCGTTTAGATTTAGCGTTTGTAAAACATTTGCGCTCACTTTGTGACCGTCATGAGTGTTTGTTGATTATCGACGAGGTTCAGACCGGGTTTTGCAGGACGGGACGGTTTTTTGCCAGTGAATACTATGATGTTGCGCCTGATATGTTAACGATGGGAAAAGGTATCGCAGGGGGCTTGCCTTTTGCCGCGTTGGTTATGACAGAGAAACTGGCCTCGGCTGTTGAACTTGGTGACCACGGTGGTACCTATTGCGGAAATCCTTTGTCATGTGCAGTAGCTGCACAGGTGACACGTTTTCTGCGCAAGCACAATGTCGCGGCTCATGTTGCTGCACTTGGTGACGTGGCATTGAATGATCTCAGGCAGCTGAAGGCGGCATACCCGGATGTCGTAAAGGACGTGAGAGGCTTAGGGCTGATGTTGGCGATTGAATTGCATCATGACAGTCAGGTGTGGCCTCTAAGCGATGAGTGCCAGCGCGCGGGCCTGCTGGTGACACCTACCCGTAATGCGGTGGTGCGGTTGTTGCCATCATTATTACTGACAAAGGAAGAGTGGAGCGCGGGGCTTGAGCGTCTGAACCACGCTTTAGCCGCCTTTGTTGCCGGTTGTGAGCGCAATACGCCTGCGCTAGTATGCGGGCAGAACTGAGATCGGGTCTGTCATCTTCGGTCATGCATGACAGCCGTAAACGCAGCAGAGGAACAGGTATGAAGAATCAAAAGATGTTGATGGCCAAGCGTCCCTTGGGCGAGCCAGGCGATGATTGTTTCACGTTGGTTGAAGAGGATGTGCCGGCGATCGAGGCGGGTCAGATTCTGATCAAAGTGATGTTTTTATCCCTTGATCCCTACATGCGTGGCCGTATGAATGATGTGAAATCTTATGCCAAACCTCTGCAGATTGGTGATGTGATGACAGGAGAATCTGCAGGGCAAGTGATTGCCTCGCGCTCCGAGCGTTTCAAGGAAGGCGATTATGTTACTGCGCACATGGGGTGGCAGAGTTTGATTGTGGCCGATGACGATGAGCCAAGACTCATGAAAGTTGACCTTAAAAATGGAACGCTGTCTGCGCATCTTGGTGTGGTAGGTATGCCAGGGCGGACAGCTTTCTATGGGTTGATGGAAGTTGGCAAGCCTAAGGCGGGTGAAACGCTTGTGGTCGCTGCAGCATCCGGTGCGGTTGGGTCTGTGGTCGGGCAGATAGCGCGTATCAAAGGCCTGCGTGTTGTGGGCATTGCTGGCGGTGAGGAAAAGTGTCGCTACGTGAAAGAAGAGCTCGGTTTTGATGAATGCCTGGACTACAAGACTGGTAATCTGTCCGAAAAACTCAAAACCGCCTGCCCGGATGGCATTGATATTTATTTTGAAAACGTGGGTGGAGATGTAACGCGGGCTGTCGCACCACTATTGAATCCTGGTGCGCGTGTTCCAATCTGCGGGTACATCTCTAACTACAATGATCAGGATATTACCCAGGCAGAAACGCCTTTCCATATCCTCAAGACCCTGGCTGTTGTGCCGGAGCACCGGTTTTTTGTGGTGACTGAGTGGCAAGACAGTTGGCAGCAGACCACCGAGCAATTGGGGGAGTGGGTCAGTGCTGGCAAAATCAAGTATCGTGAGTCTATCGGCGATGGGCTTGAAAACGCACCAGAACTGTTCCGCGGATTGTTACGTGGGCGCAATTTTGGTAAGCAACTGGTCAAGATTGCGGACTGATCGTTATGGCTAAAACAACATCCGGATTCGAAGTGCCAAACCTGTTTTCTGCCGCAGGAAAAACGGCAGTGGTCACTGGAGGCAGCAGTGGTCTTGGCCTGATTATGGCCGAGGCCTTGCTGCGCGGCGGCGCAACGGTGCTTATCGCATCACGAAAACAGTCAAAATGTGATGAGGCGCAAGCCTATTTGTCAGCCTTTGGTGACTGTTTTGCGCTGGCGGCAGATGTCACTGTCGCCCAACATCGTCAGGCCCTACGTGACTACGCCGCCGAGCTGTTTGGGTCAAAGGGGCTCTCTATCCTCGTCAATAATGCGGGCGCGAACTGGGGTGCCAGCATTGAACAATACCCAGACGATGCTTTTGCCAAAGTCATGAATACCAATGTCAACTCAGTGTTTTCGTTAACCAGGGATTTGCTGCCATTGCTTGAAATGGCGGCGAATGAACTGAACCCGGCTAGGGTAGTGAATATCGGGTCCATGGATGGTTTGCATGTGCCGATTGTCCAGCGTGTTCCAACGTTTGCCTATTCCGCAAGTAAAGCCGCTTTGCATCACCTCACGCGCACCTTGGCGGTAGATCTGGGGCCGCGGGGCATTACTGTCAATGCGATTGCACCGGGATTCTTTCACTCAAAAATGGCAGATCATGTGCTCAAAGAGTACGGTGACGATATCGCAGGTGATAGTCCTCTCGGTCGCTGCGGTGAGCCGGAAGAAATTGCTGGCGCGTTGATTTATCTGGTTTCACGTGCTGGGGCCTACACCAATGGAATAGTCCTGCCTGTTGATGGGGGGACTCATATCAGTAAAGGCCGCAGGGACTGGATGGAGTCGCACTGAGACAGGGTCTTTTCACGCACTGCTCTCGCTGTTATGATTCGATTGACCAAAATTCATTAAAATTATAACAGTCGAGAGCGGAGTCGTTTTCCGACACAAAGACTGTGGTACCAGGGGAATGACATGAGTTTGTTTGATCTGACCGGTAAAGTAGCTTTGATTACAGGCTCGACCAAGGGAATAGGGCAGGCGATTGCTCATCACATGGCTGAAGCGGGTGCCAAGGTGGTTATCTCCAGTCGCAATCAGCCAGCGTGTGACGAAGTGGCTGCTGAAATTAACGCCAAGGGCGGTGTTGCGCTCCCCGTGGCTTGCAACATCAATTACAAAGAGCAACTGCAGGCGCTAGTAAATAAGACAATCGAGCATTACGGAAAAATCGATATTCTTGTTGTTAATGCTGCATTGAATCCCTTTTATGGTCCCTCGCAAGACATTCCTGACGAGGCCTTTGACAAAATCATGAATTCAAACATCGGCAGTGCCCACCGGCTCTGTCAGATGGTTTTGCCGGGCATGGCAAAACTAGGTGGCGGCGCAGTCATTATTGTCTCGTCAATTGCTGGCATAAAAGGCAGTAACGTGCTGGGTGCCTATGGTATTTCCAAAGCGGCAGATATGCAGATGGCACGAAATCTTGCTGTTGAATGGGGGCCGCACAATATCCGGGTAAACTGTATTGCTCCCGGTTTGATCCGTACGGATTTTGCACGCGCGCTCTGGGAAAACCCTGAGACTTACAAACAAACCGTATCCAAGTACCCGCTGCGGCGCATCGGTGAACCAGATGAAATCGCTGGTGCAGCCATTTACCTGGCATCCGATGCGGGTAGTTTCACAACGGGACAAACACTGGTCGTTGATGGTGGCGGCACAATCACTGGCTGATTGATCTGGCGACAAACACGAATATCACGCGGATGGGCACACAGGCCTACAAAACCGCAGACTACAATTTGCAACATGAGGAAAACAAAATGAATCTGGGTCTCTCCGAAGAAATGCAGGAAATCCGCGAAAAAATCCGCACGTTTGTCGAAGTTGATGTTGCTGAAGTTGAGCACGAATACCACGAACAAGTCAGTGTTGGCGACCGTTGGTCCCATACGCCACGCCAAGAAGAGATCATGGAAAGTCTCAAGGCCAAGGCGCGTGCGCTGGGTCTTTGGAACTTTTTCCTCCCCAAAAGCCAAGGCGGAGCGGGTATCAGCAACCTGGAGTACGCACACCTTGCAGAAATTATGGGACGCAGCCGCTTGGCCTCTGAAGCGTTTAACTGCAGTGCACCTGACACTGGCAATATGGAAGTGTTAGAGCGTTATGGCTCACAAGAGCAAAAAGATGCGTGGTTAAAGCCGCTGCTGGAAGGCAAAATTCGCTCTGCGTTTGCAATGACTGAGCCCGATGTGGCGTCGTCCGATGCGACAAATATCGCAACAAGCGCGGTGCTTGATGGTGATGAATGGGTCATCAATGGTGAAAAATTCTACATCTCCGGCGCAGGGGATGCTCGCTGCAAGATCATGATTGTCATGGTGGTGACCGATCCGGATGCGCCCAAACACAATCGCCAGTCACAAATATTAGTTCCAATGGATACCCCCGGTGTAGCAGTCCTTCGCCCAATGGAGGTGTTTGGTAAAGATGATGCGCCGCATGGCCATATGCACATCCGCTTCAGCAATGTTCGTGTGCCAAAAGAAAACATTATTTTGGGGCGTGGGCGTGGATTCGAAATCTCTCAGGGTCGACTTGGCCCAGGTCGTATCCACCATTGCATGCGCTCCATTGGCGCTGCCGAACGGGCACTGGATTTGATGTGTAAACGTGCTCTCAGTCGGGAAGCGTTTGGCAAGCCATTGGCGGAACTTGGTGGTAACTACGATGTGATCGCCGACAGCCGTATTGAAATCGAGATGTGTCGCCTGCTGGTTTTTAAAGCGGCCTACTTGATGGATACCATCGGAAACAAAGCTGCACGCGACGCCATCTCTCAGATCAAAGTGGCTGTGCCTAATATGGCACTGCGCGTGATTGATCGCGCAATACAGATGCACGGTGCTGCAGGTGTCTCACAGGACTTCCCACTGGCCGCGCTTTGGACTTCGCAGCGCACACTACGTCTTGCGGATGGCCCGGACGAAGTGCACCGTCGTGTGATTGCGCGCAAAGAACTGGCTCAATATTCCTGATCTCTAGCTTTGATATAAAAATAACCCGGTATGGTACGCACAATGCCGGGTTTTTTATTGGCACCAAACTCACCCGCAAATTGGTCTATTGCTGAGAGTCAGGCGTATCAGACGCCATACCATTCTAAACAACAGGATACTGATCTTGAGAATCGCCATTATCGGGACGGGCATTTCCGGACTGGTTGCCGCTTTCAAATTGAATGCCCTGCATGACATCACCGTTTTTGAAGCTGCAGACCGTTTAGGTGGGCACACAGCAACAATCGACGTCGAGCTTGATGGCAAAACCCATGCAATTGATACCGGTTTTATCGTCTACAACGACTGGACCTATCCCAATTTTATCAAGCTGATGGACGAACTTGGCATCCAATGGCGAGAGTCAGACATGAGCTTTGGTGTCAGCTGTGAAACAACTGGGCTGGAATATGCTGGTGTGACTGGCCAACTGGCAATGATCAACAGTTTATTTGCGCAGCGTCGCAGGCTGTTGTCACCATCCTTTATCAAAATGCTGCTGGATATTCTGGCGTTTAATAAACAGGCTATCGCGGATGTCGAAGCGGACCGCATCCCCGACATGACACTCCGACAGTATGTTGAACGTCATGGTTTAGGTCAGATGTTTATGGACTATTATCTGGTGCCCATGTGCTCGGCAATCTGGTCTACGCCATTTTTACAGATGTATGAGTTCCCGACTAAATTCCTGCTGCCATTTTTGTATAAACATGGATTGATCAACGTGCATGATCGGCCGCGCTGGCGCACGCTGGTCGGCGGTTCAAAAGCTTACCTGGCGCCCTTGTCTGCTTCATTTTCGGAAAAAGTCAGGCTCAGTTCAAAAGTCCTGTCGGTCAAGCGCCATGAACAGGGTATCGAAGTGCACAGTGCTGCAGGAATAGAGTTTTTTGATCAGGTGGTGATAGCTTGCCACAGTGATCAGGCATTGGCGTTGTTGTCGGATGCCAGTGACGCAGAGCAGCAGATACTGTCGAGCATTCCTTATCAGGCCAATGATGTTGTTTTGCATACGGATGTGTCAGTCATGCCTCGCAGCCGTCGCGCATGGGCCAGCTGGAACTACCATCTCGGCAGTGATCGGTCCGGGTTGCCAAGACTGACCTATGATATGAATCGCTTGATGGGTATCACCGAAGCGCAACAGTTTTGTGTCAGTCTCAATCATACCGACCATATTGATCCGGCTAAAATTCTTGGCCGTTATGACTATGCTCATCCTATATTCACCAGCGCGGGGGCTGATGCGCAAACTCGCTGGGCCGAGATCAATGGCGTCAATCACACCTGGTTTTGCGGTGCCTGGTGGGGCAAGGGCTTCCACGAAGATGGTGTGGTCAGTGCATTAAGAGTGGTTGACGGCATCGATAAATCTCTCTGTAAACCTCTGAATCCCTAAGTCAGACTGCCGGCTCGATTTGTTGAGTCGGCTGGCGTCGATTGCTCTCTGCGGTACAACTCACGAACCTGCAGTGAATGTAGGTCGAGCAACATCAATCTGCCTACAGGCAGGGCATCTGATTCTGATTGCTCGGACAATCCCGCCGTGGATACCAGCGTCTGATCGGTAACGGTAAATAGTATGCCGTCATCCAGTGGTGACCATTGCAAGTGAGTGATAGGGGATGCTGAGGTGAACGCCGTCCAGCTTTCATCCGGGCTGTTCAAGCTGCGTAGTTTTAACTGAGCTTGTCCCGGAAATTGCTCAACAAATGCCAGTAAGTCACCATTCGGAGACAGTATGGAGAGATTGGTCGTGCGCTCCGATGTTTGATTGATCCACGTGGATGGGGCTGCGTTGTTGTCGATCTGCAAGTGCAGAGACTCGAGCCAGTGAACACCTGCGGGTAATGAAGATGCATCGGTCACCACAAGGTCTTGCAGCAACGGCGTACTAACCTGCCTCTCAACAAGGTCAGACCCATATCCCGTCAAGCCAACGAGGTCCGAAGAAAGGGGCTTCTCAAGCAAACCCAACGACCATGGCAACATCGACAACACTGCGGCAATCACCATGCCCTTTACAAGCTGAAGTCGTGGCTGAGACAACTGCGCTCGCGCCACGCCACTCGAAATTGTAGCCGCTGCATCTGCATTCAGTAATGAGGTGACATTAAAATGGATCTGCGCATTCAAGCGATATCCTTTCTTAGACAAGGTTTCAATCAGCGCACAGCGCGTACTGTCAGCGGCAGGGAAATCGGGGTGAACCAGAGCTTTGCGCAGCTCTGACACTGCGCGAGTCAGTGAGTTTTCGTTCACAACCACTTTGGGCCACAGCTCGTTCATCAACTGTTCGCGACTGATAACCCGGCCGTCGGCTGAAGCCAACAAACACAGCAAATGCATCAGACGCGGTTCGATTTGCCGTTTGATCGTCTGCGTTTCTGTTCCGCGGGTCTGGATCTGGATCAGGTTACGTAGCGGATCTACCTGCCAGACTGCCAGTGCATGTTCTGCAATCGTAGCCGATCCCAAAGCGTCCCGGTTTGGCTGCAGCACCCACGCCTGCTCGAACAGGTTTTGATTGGCCGCCAAGGCATGCATCAGGCTCTGCGGTGGCTCCGCTGACACCTCGCGAGGTCCAGTTATCATGGTGGTTGATATCAAGCGTTTCATTTCAGCAGGCATTCTGATCACCCGAACGTCAGTTGTGTCACACGTATCATGTTCACAGCAAGAGTTTGCCACAACTTGCTGAGTTCTTTGACTGCAAAAAGCTGCATTAGTGCCTTCTTCACAAAATCTGGATATTTTTTTCCACATTTCCTCAGGTTTTTGCTGCCGTCACTGAGTACTTTGAACGCATCGGAAAGTCAGTCTGACTGCAATAGCCGTCAACCGAAATCCGTCAGTCGCACACCTTTATCCGATGGAGGATAGTAATAATGGCAAATTCCAGTTTTTCAACTTCTGTACAGCACGGCAAGCGCTTACGCCGAGTAGCCATCGGTGTGGGCATAGTACTTGTTGCAATATTGACTCCAGTGGCATTGACCGCACAGATCAATGCGAATACCAGCAATGCGATGCCCTCGTTGGCGCCTATGCTGGAGTCTGCAACGCCTGCCGTGGTTAATATTTCAGTAACGCGTTCGCAGCGCATGCCGGAGCAACTCAGGTTTTTTGGTGGCCCTCAAGCCCCTCAGCCGCCCATGAGACAGTCGCGTGGCGCGGGTTCAGGCGTTGTGGTTGATAGTGACGAAGGACTGATTATTACCAATCATCATGTGGTCAATGGTGCTGACAACATCAGTGTCAGCCTGCAGGATGGGCGCGTACTGGATGCCACACTGATTGGTAGCGATCAGAAAACAGACATCGCATTGCTTCGTATCGACGCCGAACGCCTTACTGAGTTGCCACTGGCCGATGTCGAGAGTCTGCGTGTGGGTGATTATGTTGTGGCAATCGGAAACCCCTTTGGTCTTGGGCAGACCGTGACCTCGGGCATTATCAGCGCGCTGGGTCGTGCGGGGCTCAATGATGAGAATTATGAAGACTTCATTCAGACCGATGCG
>JAUSPW010000484.1 GCA_030652635.1 Pseudohongiella sp.
CTTGACGCCCAGGGCAGACAGACGTTACAGACACGTCTGATGCCCGATGTGCTTGAGCAGTTGGCCGCAAAATCACACTTGATGGTGTTTGATATTGGTTTTGGTGTGCACGAAACCATCGCGTTTTTTGGCAATCGAAAATGCCGCTTGCACTTCAGCGCGCTGCATGATTCCTTACGTGCTCCACCCGTGGTGAAATCAAAAACCCCCTTTGGCCAGTTGGCAGATCAGGCAGAACAAGAGGCGGCACTTTACCAGGCCTGGCTGGAACGTTTTCAGTCGGCCATGCAATTTGCGCCGGGCACCCAGTTAGATCTTTGTTTGTTCTGGGACTTTCTGAACTATCTGGATGATCAGGCGCTTAAAGCCTTTGCGGATGCGCTGTCCCCTTACACCGGGCCACAAACACTGGCACATGCCTATATCCTGCTCAAACCGGAAGCGGACGTGTTAAACCGTGAGTATGGCGTCAAGGCTGCCGATCAGATTTCTGTCAAGCCTGCCCACTATGGATCGCTGCCGTTTTATGCCCGCCCGCAGGCGCGCGTGACGTCCATGATGAAGGGATTTACGGTCAAGCACAGTGTGCTGCGGCGGGATGGTCTTTTGGAAGCCGCCTTGAAATCCGCCTGATCGTTTAGTGCAAACGGTGGTTAAACCGCGGCAACCGGCTTGTCCGTAGTGCGTCTGTCACGCCCAAAATCCGCCTGAAACACGTGTTCCGCCAAACCCACACCGGCCTCTGACATCGTCAGATAGGTCTGATCTGCCCCGGCTTTGATGATCTTTTCCGCCTCGTCACTGTGCATACTGTGCGACACAATCAGTCCACCAAACCCACTCTTACGCAGTTTTTGTGCGGCAATGACCTTGGCTTCCATGTCATTGATGGTCAGGATCACCGCGTTCACACACGCCAGATCCAGATTCTGCCAGAACACCTGATCTTCGGCGTCGGCAAAAAACACGTTATGGCCCAATTGCCTGTGCATTTCCACCCGTGCAGGGTCCGAGTCCAGTGCCACCAACCGACATTTGTCTTTGAGATGTTCATACGCGGCAGTGCCGGTGCGACCAAGCCCCATGATCAACACTTCGGCATCACCCAATGACAATGGCTGTTCATCGGGGTGGCGGATGTTGCGTTCAAATGGAATCAGACGCGATGCCAGTCGTTCATACAGCGGATGTGCAAAACGATTCAGCGGGGCGCTGACCAGAAATGACAACGCCGCTGTTAATGCCAACGGCACCAACCACTCGGGCAACACAATACTGGCCACAATCAAACCGAATTCACTGTAGTTGGTGAGGCTGAGTGTAGACAAAAACGCGCTGCGCGCGCGCAGTCTGAACATCACCAGTAACAGGAAAAAGATGATGGCTTTGAGCGGCAGCAAGGCGGTCATGGACAGCGCAAAAATCCAGGCTTGTGAATCCGGCAAGCCGCCAATGCCTATCTGCAGGAAAAACCCGACCAGGAAAAATTCCTTGATGCTCCACAGCGTCTTTGACAACTCACCCGCTCGTCGGTGATCTGCCAACATCGCGCCCAACGCCAACGCCCCCAGCTCTGAACTTAATCCCACCAGTTCAAATCCATATCCGCCAACCACCAGCGCCAGCAGCAAACCAAACAACAATTGCAGCTCATCGTGACCGCTGGCATTCAGCAACCGGAACAACAGCGGTCTGAAGAACGGCAAACCAAACACCAGCAACGCCCAGACAGACGGTGTTCTGCCCGCCGCCAGACTCATGACCACAAGGGCAATCAAATCCTGCACAATCAGAATGCCGATGGCCACACGCCCATGAAACGCGCGCAACTCTCGTTTGGTCTCCAGCACCTTGGCTGCCAGTACCGTGCTGGAGAAAGATAACGCCACTGACAACATAAATGCGGTATATAGATCGACACCAAACACCAGCAACAAAGCAGGCGTCATCAGTACAACAGAAATCAAAAAATGCAGCAGACCACCGCCGATGACTTCGCGCTTGATCAG
>JAUSPW010000493.1 GCA_030652635.1 Pseudohongiella sp.
GCACGCACCGCATCATAAAACGACTGACCGTTGAATTGAGCGGCGTACGCCCCGGGCATACCGTACTGGACCTGGCGGGCGGCACCGGCGACTTCTCCATGCGCTTTGCTCCGCTGGTTGGCGCAAATGGGCAGATTGTACTGGCTGATATCAACGATTCCATGCTCAAGGTTGGGCGCGATCGGCTGATTGATAAAGGCATTACCGGCAATGTACAGATTGCCCAGGTCAATGCCGAAAGCCTGCCGTTCGCGGATGAAACCTTTGATTGCATCGTGATTGCTTATGGCTTACGCAACGTCACTGACAAAGACAAGGCCTTGCGATCCATGTACAGAACGCTTAAACCCGGCGGACGTGCACTGGTGCTGGAATTTTCAAAACCAGTTAACCCCTTGCTTGGCAAGGCCTACGATGCGTTCTCTACGCTGTGGCCGGTGGCCGGAAAGGTGGTGACAGGGGACTCTGACAGTTACAAATATCTTGTAGAGTCCATTCGTATGCATCCGGATCAGGAAACCTTAAAAACCATGATGCAAGACGCCGGTTTCAGGGACTGCAAGTACCACAACATGATTGGCGGTATCAGCGCCATCCATGTGGGTTACCGATAACATGTTGTCAGCAGGATTGAGCCAGATCATCGAAGCCGGCATCAATGGCTTGATGCGACAAGATCCCCATTTACTGAGCAGCCTCAATCAGATAGCCGCAGGCAAAAGCCTCAGGCTGATCTGCTCCCGGGCTGGCGCCGAGCAAAACCAGCCAGCCTGGCAGTTAACAATCATCATCACGCCTGAAAAACTTCATGTCCACAGCAACTCCAGCGATAGCGTGGATGCCTGTATCACCGGCAGCGCGCGCGCATTGTCGGCGCTACTCTTCAGCGACGACCCGGCGGCAGCGCTTTATCATCCTGACATCGCGCTGTCTGGCGATGTGCATCTGATCCAGAAAATCCACAAAACACTCAGTGCATCCGATACTCGGTGGGACGATTTGCTGGCCCCCGTACTCAAACCGGTGCTGGGTGACCACGGCGTCTTTGCACTTTCAAACTCGGTCAATACTGGGATAGCCGCAGCCCGTAATGCCGGCCAGACATTAAAAATGGACTTCCGGGATTACTTGCAAGAAGAATCCGGATTGTTGCCAACACGCGCTGAGACAGACTCTGCCAACAATCATCTGGATGCACTGCGACTACGCATCGATCGTTTGCAGGCGCGTATCGCGCTGCTCAAACAAACCAAGCTGTGACAAATTGACGCAGTACCTTGTATTACGCTTTCAGGGTGGGATAATCCAACGCGAGGCGGGCGCCGTATCAAAAACAAAAAGTGCTGACATCAGCAAGTGCATCAATCCTGAAACTGTCAGCAGTTTTGTTCAGCAAACATTCAGTCAGCCAGACACACAATAAAAGCCTGCATAATCCGGTCTTTTCATCACGCCGGAGTCACCCAGGATCGATCACAATACGAGATCGTTCAAAAAGCTTAGTTAATGTTCAGGAGAGTAACCGCATGAAACGTACCGATGGATTTAGTCTGGCAACTGCTGCAGCGGCTTTGTTGATGTCCGGCACCAGTATGGCAACTCTCGACGTTAATCAGACCAACCCTGATGATCCCATCAAAATCAGCGTTTGCCAGAGTATCGCCGCAGCCGGTCAAAGTGCCTGCAAAGGTTTTGGCAACGATGCGGGTGCAGGCGCAAACAGCTGCAGCGGCGTTGGTTTTGTGGCGGTCACCAGCGGCAATGGTGCGTTTTCAGCAGCACTTTGCCAGGTGCTGGGCGGCACACAAGCCGCCAGCCTGACGGCAAAACCTGATTTCACCTTAGGCGACACTGCCGTCAGCGTCACCTACTGCAATGACGTGTTTACCTGCGCTGGACTGAGCGCATGCAAAGGCAACTCCAATGCAGCGTGTGCTGGCAAAAACAGCTGCCACGGCATCGGGTTTGTAGGCGTGTACTCAGGCAGCGAAGAATTGTCCAAATCATTGTGTGAAAAGCTGGGTGGCAGCGCACTGTCATCCCTTTAACAGGATGTAACCATGCTGGGATTTGGTCTCGGACTGCGCAGCCCACACTACGACTACGTGCTGGAACACAAGCCCGCAGTTGACTGGTTTGAACTGATTACCGAGAACTATCTCGCACCCGGCGGACGGCCTCGTGCCATTCTGCATAAAATCCGTGCACATTACCCCGTAGTGCTGCACGGATTGTCATTTAACATCGGCAGTAATGAAGCGCCCGATCTGCACTATCTAGCCCAGCTCAAAGCACTGATCAAAGAAGTTGAACCAGCCTGGGTCTCTGACCACATCTGCTGGACAGGCTTGCATGGCAAGACCTCTCACGACTTGCTTCCTATTGCCTACAATGCTGAAACGCTGTCGCAAGTATCCGACAAGGTTTCTCAGATCCAGGACTATCTGCAGCAGACGGTGGTACTTGAAAATCCTTCCGTGTACCTGCAGTTCCGCTCGGCCAACATGAGTGAAGCGGATTTTATCAACGCGCTGTGCAAGCGCACCGGTTGTCGTATCCTGCTGGACGTCAACAATGTCTATGTGAGCTGCTTTAATCTTGGCCAGGATCCGTATGCTCAGATCTCGGCGCTGAAACCGGATTGTGTACAGCAGTTTCATCTGGCAGGGCATACGCACAACGGCAGCCACATCATTGACACTCATGACCATCCGGTCAGCGACCCGGTCTGGGACCTGTACGCGCACGCGTGCCGGCACTTCGGCCCTACTGCCACCTTGCTGGAGCGTGATGACCACATTCCGCCCTTCCCGGAACTGATGGCAGAGCTTGATATGGCCCGACAGAAACAACTCGAGGCCTTGTCCCGGCCGGCAACAATACCTCAGCAACAGCACCACCTCCCGGGATCATTGGTGTGAACTGGCAAGAGGAGCAGCAGGCCTTCTGGGACTGGATGACCAGACCGCAGGATCTGCGCGACAGCGCTCATGCCATTGATACCTTAATGGCGCCCCATCAAGCGCTCAGTCAGGTAGAAGCCGTCGCGATCTATAACAATGCTTACCACCAACGCCTGATTCAAATTTCATCAGAACTTTACCCAGTGCTCTATCACACGCTGGGCGATGAGGTTTATACCCGCCTCTGGCTGGAATACATCGCAGCCTACCCGCCCAGACCAGGCCCGATGGGATTGCTAGGGGAGCATCTGTTGGTATTTGCCAGACAACATGCGCAATTCGGGCAGTTACCCGCTTTGCTGGATATTATTGAACTGGAAAGTCTGTTGATCAGCCTGTTTGACAAGGTGGATGAGCCCACTTTTACACGACCCATGTTGCAAGCCTTGGCTGTCGATCAGTGGCCAGTAATGCGTTTTCAAGCCAAACAGGACTGGGACTTAATGCACAGTAGGTTTGATCTGGAGGGCTATTGGACACTCATGCAGACGCATCTGGCCAACCCATCTGCGGTGCCCGGGGAGACTGGATTTTCGGTGCCGCTGCATGAACCCGCACAGTCGGTTTATTACCTGGTGCGCCGCGTGAATCACCGCATGCAGTTTCAGCGCATCAATCCAGCCATGCAGGTGTTTTTGCACGGCATACAACTGCACTATCCATTTGCTGAACTGTGTGAGCAGCTGGAGGGCAATTTTCCGCAAGAAGACATTGCGCAGCTGAGCCTGACACTACTGCTCAAAAGCATTGACCTGCAGCTGCTTTGCGCTTGATATCCTGATAAGTCAGAGTTGATCAGCCTTCTATCACTTCAAAGCTGTGGGTGACTTTGACACCACCTGCCGCCAGCATGATTGAGGCTGAACAATACTTTTCCGCGGACAGACTTACCGCACGCTCAACCTGTTTTTCGCTTAGTCCTTTGCCGCTGACTTTGAAGTGCAGGTGAATGGTTTCAAATACGGCGGGCGTGGCATCGGCGCGCGTGGCTTCAACTTCTGCCACACAATCAGTTATGTCCTGGCGTGATTTTTTCAGAATACTCACCACGTCAAATGAGGAACATCCGCCGGTGCCAATCAACACCATTTCCATTGGACGTAAACCCATGTTGCGCCCGCCACTGCTTTCGGGCCCATCCATCACAACAGCGTGACCACTGCCTGACTCGCCTACAAACATTGCTCCATCAACCCAACGTACTGTCGCTTTCATACTCCACCTTGAACAAAACCGAAAAAAAACCTGTCAAACTTTGAACTGCATCACACACTACCGTTCTGGCTGCGCAAGATTACCACAGCATGTTGATACAGGTTAGCTTAGCTCACTTTGCTTGCGCTACAATCATCCG
>JAUSPW010000494.1 GCA_030652635.1 Pseudohongiella sp.
GAACCTAAATCCAGTGTGTCCACCAATTCCACCACGTCCGCTTGCTGGCCGCTGCGAACAGGGGATGTCCGCAGGGTTTAAATCGAGGCTGCGCATTATAGCCGCATACGCAGCAATCTGTCAGTTGCCGGTTCTGTTATTTGCGGCTTCGATTTGTTGTTGCAGACGCATCACCGTTTGATTCATCTGCATACGGAAGGTATCAATGGCCTCTACCGCTTCTTCAACACGAATCAGTCTGTCACTGAGGCCGCCCGAGGTTGTTCCCGCCGTACTGATTTCCGCGCGCAGATTAACCAGATCCTGGGCCACGCCGCGCAGACTTTGCACTTGAGTGTTCAAGGTTGTTAATTGCGTGGTCAGTTGCTCGGCACCTGTGCGTAACGTGGCCACATCGCGACGTGTGTCTTCAACCAGATTGGTGGTCTGCACAAGGCGGACATTGGTTTCCTCAACCGCGGTCAGGTTTTCTTGTGAGCGGTTCTCAACCACGGCAACACGACCGGTCAAGTCAGTGACATTGGTATTGGTGGCATTGCGCGCCGCCCATAGCTTGTCAATTTCAGAGAAGTTGAAGTCAACACGCTCAATAATATTGCCCATGGTTTCTTCAGCAGAGTCGCCAACCAGCGCCAGTCGTCCCTCAAGGTCTGTGATCCGGCGGTTGGACTGCTCCAGTTGTTGCAAGGTTTGTTGATGCAACTCGTAACCGTAATACGCGGCACCGCCCAGCGACAAGGTCAGCAAGGCCAGCATGATTCGCACCGGCCATGTGCTCACTTTGACCAACTCGGCATAACTAACGGGTTTGACCAAATCAGGCTGTTGTCGCGCATGTTGGCGTGACGTCACATCGTCCCGGGAAGGAACCATAGAGGGGATATTGTCAAAATCGTCGTTATCTCGCATCACTTACACCCTCGGCACAGCCATTTGTCTGGAAATCGCCGCTATTGTAGACGGTTTGCATCACGTTGGGCAAAGGCAGAACGCAGCCCATTACCTTGAATCACCGGGAAATGTGGATTATGCTCACAAGCCCATTTTGAGTGTGACCGCCAAGCCCGGCGATCGCCATCATCAGACGTTTCGAGGACTGTATGAAATTAGAACTGCCAGAATTACCTTATGCTGCCAACGCACTGGAACCGCACATGTCAGCGGAAACCTTCAGCTTTCACCATGGCAAACACCACAATGCATACGTGGTTAAAGGCAATGAGCTGCTGGCCGATGCAGGCATCGATGCCGACACCCTAGAAGATCTGGTCAAAGCCAGCGCTAAAGTCGGTGGCCCGCTGTTCAACAACGTGGCTCAGGTTTACAACCACAATTTCTTCTGGAAAAGCATGAAGCCAAACGGCGGCGGTGCGCCAACTGGCGCCATTGCAGCCAAAATTGATGCTGACTTTGGCAGTTTTGATAACTTCAAAAAAGAATTTGTGAACGGTGGCATTGGCCAGTTCGGTAGTGGCTGGGTGTGGCTGGTACTCGACGCTGGCAAATTGAAAGTCGTCAAGACACCTAACGCTGAAACACCACTGACCACAGGTGCTACGCCGGTGCTGGTGTGTGACGTCTGGGAACACGCGTACTACATTGATTACCAGAACCGTCGCCCTGACTTCCTGGCGAGCTTCCTGAATAATCTGGCCAACTGGGATTTTGCAAACGCCAATATCGCCTGATTCTGGAAGTGCCCCGTAAAATGGCCTCATTCGAGGCCATTTTTTTAGAAGCAGGCCAGTGAAAGGAAGCACGTGATGAGTTTTGTACCAGACGCCTCAGCAGATGACTCGCTGAATCGCCAAGCATTAGACATTTTTTTTGAGATCATGCCCTCGATGCTGTGTATCGCACGATTGGATGGGCACTTTGTCAGAATAAACACTGAGTTTGGGCGCTCTCTCGGCTACACCGAAAGCGAAATACTGGTCAATTCATTTCTTGAACTCGTGCACCCAGATGATATCCCGGCCACTCTGGACGCGATAAAACACTTGGCCGATGGCAAGTTGGTCACCGAATTTATCAACCGCTATCGCCACAAAAATGGCTCCTATCGTGTGCTGCAATGGTCAGCGCGCGCCCTGGTAGAGCAGCAACTGATCTATGCAAGTGTACGCGATATCACTGAGCAAACCCTGATTGAGTCCAGCATCAGACAGAACAACAACATGCTGGCAGCGGTCGGTTCAGCCTTGTCCCGTTATATTGTGGACGGTGATAGTTTTAATCCATTTAACACCATGCTGGCACATATGCTGGAACAATCCTGCAGCGAATATGGATTTATTGGTGAGGTACTGCATGACAATGATGGCTGCCCTTACCTGAAATCACATGCCCTGACCAATATTGCGTGGAACGATGAGACTCAGAAGCTCTATCAGGAAAACGTGAAAAATGGATTTGAATTCAGAAATCTGAATACCTTGTTTGGTCATGTCATGACCACCGGCAAACCTGTCATAGCCAATGACCCTGCGAATGATCAGCGTAGCGGCGGTCTGCCGCCCGGCCACCCGGCCATGATCTCGTTCTTGGGTATGCCAATCTACAGCGACAACCAACTGATTGGCATGATTGGCCTGGCCAACCGTCCCGGTGGTTACGACGACAAAATCATCGCTCACCAGCAGTTGTTCATCACCTCGTGTGCGCACATGATTCTTGCCTTCAAAGCACAGCGCGACCGGCGCGCAGCTGAAAGCAATCTGATTGCTGCCAAACAACAGGCGGAGGCGGCCAACAAGGCAAAAAGCAACTTCCTGGCCAACATCAGCCACGAGTTACGAACACCCCTGAATGCCGTACTCGGATTGACTGAATTGACACTGAACACACCCTTGAACGAACAGCAACGAGACTATCTTGGGAACATTCAGGATTCCGCTGAATCATTGCTCAGTCTGATCAATGAGATTCTGGACTTCTCTCGTATCGAAGCCGGCAGACTGGAACTTTCAAATGGCGAATTTTCGCTGCGCACCACACTCAACCGTGCGGTCTTTAATCTGGCGCATCAGGCGAATGCCAAAGGTGTGCGTTTCAACTTCACCATCGACAAACAAATTCCAGAACACCTGGTGGGCGATCGCAATCGCTTGCGGCAGGTTGCTATCAACTTGATCAGCAATGCCATCAAGTTTACAGAAAAGGGTGAAGTGGAATTTGTGATCCGCTTGGTGCATAGAGAAAACAACGCGCTCAGATTAAATTTTGAAGTGCGCGATACCGGTATTGGCATTCCTGAACAGCAGCAACAGGAGATCTTTCAGGCCTTTGTGCAGGGTGACTCCTCCATCACGCGTCGTTATGGCGGCACGGGGCTGGGTCTG
>JAUSPW010000495.1 GCA_030652635.1 Pseudohongiella sp.
CCACGCAACAAACCGGCAAATGCATATTCGGACAAGGTGTCTGGAATGGGCGTCACGGTAGCCAGAATGGTCGCGGGATCTGCACCAATCGCAATAGAAACCGGGAATGGTTGGCCCGGATGCTTCAGTTGCCAGTCACGAAAATCCAGCGCGCCGCCGCGGTGGGATAACCAGCGCATGATCAGTCGGTTTTTGCCAATTACCTGCATGCGATAAATGCCAAGATTCTGTCGGTCTTTTTCCGGGCCGCGCGTAATGACCAGCGGCCAAGTCACCAGTGGGCCGGCATCACCGGGCCAGCAGGTCTGTACGGGAAGAAAAGACAGATCTACGTCTTCTTCATTGATCACCACATCCTGACACGGTGCGGACTTGCGTACGTTAGGTGCAATATTCAGCACTTGCTTCCAGGTGGGCAGATTTTCCCAAAGATCGCGCCAGCCTTTAGGCGGCGTTGGTTCTTTCAGGAACGCCATCAGCTTTCCAACATCACGCAGCCCCTGCACATCCTGTTGCCCCATCGCAAGCGCAATGCGCCGCGTGTTGCCAAACAGATTGCCCAGCAACGGCACTTTTGAGCCTATTGGATTTTCAAACAACAAGGCGGGACCACCCGCGCGCAGCGTACGGTCACAAATCTCTGTGATTTCCAGATTGGGATCCACCGGCACGGTGATGCGCTTGAGCTCACCTTCCGCTTCCAGCAGGGCAATAAATTCACGAAGATCTTTGAATGACATGCGCGGTATTCCTTTTTTTTCACAGAACGGCAAACCTGAATCGATACAGATTTTTTGCGTTGGGCCGTTTGTTGTACGCTTTTAAAACACAAAAAGATTTTTAACCAAATTACTTTAAATACCACAGACCTTAGTCGCTGCGCTTTTGTTACTGCACTGTTTTCTGCACTGCACTACAAAAGCGTCAGCGAGGCAGCAATAGCGAGGCAAAAAAGGCCGGACGAGCGCAGTTTACAAATCGTAAATGAGCATCGGCCGGCCTTTTTCAACGAAGCTAGTGCAAGGCAGCTAGCTTAAATCACTTCCTCTTCATCATGTTGAAGAACTCTTCATTCGTCTTACTACCCTTCAGCTTGTCGAGAATAAACTCCGCGGCCTGCACATCTTCCATGGTCGCCAGAATTTTGCGCAGAATCCACATACGTTGCAGTTCTTCTTCGCCCGTCAGCAGTTCTTCACGACGTGTGCCAGAGCGGCGCACGTTCATGGCGGGGTAAATACGCTTCTCGGCAATTTTGCGGTCAAGATGGATTTCCATGTTGCCCGTGCCTTTGAATTCTTCGTAGATCACTTCGTCCATTTTCGAACCGGTTTCAACCAGCGCGGTGGCGATAATGGTCAGGCTGCCGCCTTCTTCCAGATTACGTGCTGCACCAAAGAAACGCTTCGGACGCTCAAGTGCGTGTGCATCCACACCACCGGTCAACACTTTGCCCGATGACGGCACAATAGTGTTGTAAGCGCGTGCCAGACGGGTGATGGAGTCGAGCAGAATAACGACGTCTTCTTTGTGTTCGACTAGGCGCTTGGCCTTTTCGATTACCATCTCGGCGACTTGCACGTGACGGGCAGGCGGTTCATCAAAGGTACTGGCAACCACTTCGCCGCGCACAGAGCGCTGCATGTCGGTTACTTCTTCAGGACGTTCGTCGATCAGCAATACGATCAGACGACACTCAGGATTATTACGGGTAATGGACTGTGCGATGTTCTGCAGCAGTAGCGTCTTACCGGCTTTGGGTGGCGATACAATCAAGCCACGCTGGCCTTTGCCGATGGGCGCTGTCAGGTCGATGATACGGGCGCTGAGGTCTTCGGTGCTGCCGTTACCCAGTTCGAGGCGCAGGCGCTCAGTCGGGAACAGGGGGGTCAGGTTTTCGAAGAGGATTTTCTGTTTGGAGTTTTCGGGTTTTGCGAAGTTTACTTCGGAGATCTTCAGCAGGGCAAAATAACGCTCACCTTCTTTGGGGGGGCGAATTTTGCCTGATATCGTGTCACCCGTACGCAGGTTGAATCTGCGAATCTGGCTGGGTGACACATATATGTCATCCGGGCCTGCCAGGTAAGATGAATCAGATGATCGCAGGAATCCAAATCCATCCTGCAGTATTTCCAGAACCCCGTCACCACTGATGTCTTCGCCGTTCTTGGCGTGTTTTTTCAGGATCGCAAATATGATGTCTTGCTTGCGGGTGCGGGAGAGGTTTTCAAGGCCCATTTCTTGTGCTCTTTCAAGCAGTTGAGCAATGGGTTGCTTTTTCAGATCAGTTAGATTCATAGGCTAGAGTTTTTGTAAAGTTTGGGTACAGGAAATCTGTAACAGGCAACGCAGCGAAGGCCAGAAATAACAATGATGTTGTTGATGCAGGCTGAGATGCCGATCGGTTTAAAAGATAAAGAATTTTGGATTAAGTCAGTCGGGTTTGAGACTGGAATCCGCGCCGTTTAACGGGGATGCGGCTGAATATAATTGCTCAAAGACCGGCTGTCTACAAAAATTTGTATCTTTGTGTGACCCCGGAATGTTCGAATTCCGGGGCTCATCAGGTTTCCGGCGTCAGGAGACACCGGAAAAACACTTTAAATCATGCTGTCGATAAATGCTGCCAGCTGTGATTTGGACAGTGCACCAACTTTGGTTCCTGCCACTTCGCCGTTTTTAAAGATAATCAGCGTAGGGATGCCGCGGATGCCAAACTTGGGTGCTGTCATGGTGTTTGAGTCAACATTCAGTTTGCAGATTTTCAGGCGTCCATCATAGTCGTTTGCCAGTTCGTCGAGCACTGGGGCGATCATTTTGCAGGGGCCGCACCATTCAGCCCAGAAGTCCACCATGACTGGCGTGTCAGACTTGATGACGTCTTGTTCAAAACTTGCATCAGTTATGTGAACGATTTTGTCGCCCATAGGAACATTCCTTCAATGTTGGGTCAGGGTAAGCATCAGGCGGGAAGCTAGAGCGGCTTAATGACTGCAGTTGTCAGTAAAATAACTCGATTTTTGTCAGCCTTTAGGGGCTGGCGGGTCTTGTTGTCTATCATAAGGGCAAAAAAACTTGTTTCAAGTGGTTCTTTGTCGTAGGCCTTGGCGCAGACAGTCTGCAGAAAGCACCGGGAGGTTCCTCAGGACGACGCCTCTGGCGTCGGACTCTCGCTCGGTACCGAGGCATCTCTCTGTAGCGCCCACCGGCTAACGGGGTGTTCCTCAAGACGACGCTGCGCGTCTGATTGTCTTTCGCTCTCACCCCGTCAGCCGGTAGGCTTGTGCCAAACGATCAGAGTTCACGCATCTCTCAGCAAGAGGGCAACCTTTTTCGCAAAGTACGTCAGAATGGCATCGGCGCCCGCGCGCTTGATGCAGATGAGCGACTCCATAGCGACAGCATTTTCATCAAGCCAACCGTTGCGAGCGGCAGCCATGTGCATCGCGTATTCGCCACTTACCTGATAGACCATGGTGGGTGCACCGAGCTCATCTTTGACACGACGTACGATGTCCAGATAAGGCATGCCGGGCTTGACCATCACCATGTCGGCACCTTCTGACAGGTCCATGGCAACTTCGTGGATGGCTTCG
>JAUSPW010000499.1 GCA_030652635.1 Pseudohongiella sp.
CAACAAGATGTGGATTTCCGCCGGAGAGCATTCGCTGTCAGAAAATATCGTTCATCTGGTGCTCGCAAAAATCCCGGGCAGCTCTGCGGGTGTCAAAGGTATTTCTTTGTTTATCGTGCCAAGGCATTTGCTGGATAAGCAAGGTAATTGTACCGAACACAATGACGTGGTGTTGGCAGGTCTCAACCATAAGATGGGCTATCGAGGTACTACCAACACCTTACTCAATTTTGGCGAGGGGAAATTTAAACCCGACGGGCAGGCTGGTGCAGTTGCATGGCTGGTAGGTGAGCCTCATAAAGGTTTGTCCTATATGTTTCATATGATGAATGAGGCGAGGATTGGCGTGGGCTTGGGCGCTGCGGCCCTGGGTTATACCGGTTACCTGCATGCGCTGGATTATGCCCGGGAAAGAAAACAGGGGCGTTTGCCTGGCAATAAAGATCCGCACTCAGCGCCAGTGGCTCTGATTGAACATACCGATATCAAGCGCATGTTGCTGGCACAAAAGGCCTATGCGGAAGGCGGACTGGCACTGAATCTATACTGCGCCAGACTGATTGATGAACAACGCAATGCGCTGGATGATGAACTGGATCGCATTTCCAGCCTTCTCGACATATTAACGCCGATCGCAAAAAGCTGGCCGTCACAGTGGTGTCTTGAAGCAAACAATCTGGCCATTCAGGTCCATGGTGGTTACGGCTACACGCGTGACTACAACGTCGAGCAGTTTTATCGCGATAACCGTTTAAATCCGATTCATGAGGGCACCCATGGCATCCAGGCGCTGGATCTGCTCGGACGCAAAGTTGTCATCAATGACGGGGCGAATTTTGAACAGTTAATGGCAACCATTCTGCAGACATCCAATGTCGCATCGGGCGATGTTAATCTTTCGGAATATGCATCGATGCTGGATGCCACATTATACAAGCTGGCAGATGTAACCCGTCAGTTACACAATAGTGGTCATGCCGAATTGACACTGGCAAATGCCTCTGTGTATCTGGAAGCGTTTGGGCATATTGTTGTGGCTTGGATCTGGCTGGAGCAGATGCTTGTTGTCAGCGGCAAAAACGAAGACTTTTACCGAGGCAAGATGCAGGCGGGCAAATACTTTTTCCACTGGGAACTGCCTAAAACAGCCCCATTACTGGAGCTGTTAGCCTCGCTCGATGACACCTGCCTGACCATGGAAGAACGCTGGTTTAGTCACTAAATCAGCGCAATTGCTTGTCAGGCATTGCGCTTGATTTCCTGCTCGAGTTGATCAAGCCGCGATGCAACCTGCAGGCTGGCCTCTTCCATCTTGAGCAGAGCCTGTTGTAGTGCGGTATCGTTTTTGGACAATGCTGCTTCTCGTGCAGCGCGTCCGTGTTCGTGCACGTCACGATGTGATTGCTCCATGGCTCTGAACGACGACAGGTGACCGAAGTTGCGTGCACCATCACCTTCGTAGTACCACTTGCCCAATCGACACTCATGATGTGTTGTCAGATTTTGTGCCAGATCGTTGGCAGAAATACGTCGATAGACGTCCATTTTCCAAACAATGTGATCGATCTTGACAGTGTTTATGAAGCTCCCAACTGCTGAAAGATTTATGACATCTTTCATGTGTTCAGCTTTTGCGACAACTTGCTGGGTGACTTCGTCAATCTGCGTTGCTGAAGCTGCAACATCCTGACTGCTTTGCAAGGATTCTTCGACCACCAGCGAAATGCTTTGGCTTTGTTGAATGACCTTGGCGATCAAGGTTTCAATTTTTTCACTGGCATCTTGAGCCTTTGAGGCAAGGTTACGAACTTCGTCTGCAACCACAGCAAAACCACGGCCTACATCACCTGCACGCGCAGCTTCAATCGCAGCATTTAATGCTAACAGATTGGTTTGCTCAGAAATATCCTGAATGACAGCAACAAACGCTCGAATGTTTCCAGCAGTTTCATCCAGTTCCCTGGCAGTGCTAGCGTTTTTGTTGGCGTGATCACTGATCACTTTTGCCCGCAAACCCAACTTTTTGACCGCATCAAACGTTTGGCCAAAAATGGCTTGCAAACTTACCATGTTAGTTTGTTCGGTCATCAAGTTGCTGGCATTACCAGCTAAAGACTCTCTAACTGCCTGAATCAAGGGATCGCCAATCTGCCGGCTTCCCAGCAGCATGGCAGGGCGGTGACTGGCATGCCCAAGTTGTTCAATTTCCAAATTCAGTTTATGGATTTTATTGTCACGCTCTTGAAGAGCAGATGACAGATCCTGCTGCACTCGTTCGGCCTTGGCTTCACAGTCTTCTAATAGTTTTTTGTGATTTGTAAAAAAAGCCATAACAGTGCTCCATGTATTTTGACTGTTAGAAATATCGACTCCGTCGGCAAAAGCTTTAGTGGGATGTATGAAATCATCAGGCAAAAAAAAAGCCCCGGCATCGTTAAATGCCAGGGCCTTTTTAAGCTGTCAGGCTGTAATTACAGACCTACAACGTTTTCCGCCTGCAGGCCTTTTGCGCCCTTGGTGACGGTGAATTCTACGCGCTGACCTTCAGCCAGGGTTTTGAAACCGCTGGACTTGATTGCGCTGTAATGTACGAATACATCTGCGCCGCCGTCCTGCTGGATGAAACCAAAACCTTTTGATTCGTTGAAAAATTTAACCTGACCGGTCACTGTATTTGACATATTGCCATTCCTTAAAAATAAATTACTAAAAAGTTACGATCACGTCGCTGTAATGTTACAGCGGCGGCAAGCAAAAAATACGATTACAAATATGAAATACAGGACGAGGGTCTAATTGCGGCACTTCGTATTGCTTACATAAATATAGCCGGTTTTATGGCTTGCCGACGAGTCTACAGCAGGAACGAGATAAGTCAACTTATATTTTTCAGCAAGATCAATTGTTTCCGTGTATCTGGGGTATACATACCCTACATCATCCACCTTCTTACAGCCAGTTGGCAGACATACCTCTTGATGCGGTTTGCTATTTTTATTGTCCTTTAAAACAAATGCTTAGCGTTGCTGGAATGCGGTATTACATTATCAGGTGCACTGAGTTATCATCCGGACAGTTGATTTTTAGAGCTGGGGAGGCTCCTTTTATAATGAAAATAAATCTTTTACGCTCGGCTTACCTGTCAGCAGCGATGGCAGCCATGTTTTCTGTGCAGGCTTGGGCGGACAACCTTTCTTATGCGACACCTGAATCAGTTGGCATGTCATCGGAAAGACTGGATCGAATCGCCCCGGCTTTAAAACGCTATGTTGATGACGGCCAGTTGGTGGGCGTGGTGAGCATGGTGGCGAGAAAAGGCGAGATTATCCATTTTGAAGAGTACGGCGTTCATAATAAAGAAACCGGTCAGTCGGTAGCAAAGGACAGCATTTTCCGGATTTACTCGATGACCAAGCCAATTACTACGCTGGCTGTCATGATGCTTTATGAAGAAGGCAAACTTCAATTGACTGACCCGGTGGAAAAGTATTTGCCCGCATTCAAAAACGTGCGTGTTGCAGGTCCGGGGGGTGCGCTGCTTGCCCCAACAAGGCCCATGACCGTTCAAATGTTGATGACACACACCGCCGGCTTGACTTACGGGGTATTCGGGGACACGTTGGTAGACCGGCAGTACCGCGACGCAGGTGTGATGACCAGCCCAGACAACTCGACCTTTATTGAGAGGCTCGGCGCCATACCCTTGCAATATCAGCCTGGTACGCGGTTCCACTACAGCGTGGCTACCGATGTGCTAGGTGCACTGGTGGAAGCTATATCGGGCCAGACGCTGGGGGCATTTTTTGAGCAGCGCATTTTTGATCCATTGCAGATGGACGATACCTTCTTTCAGGTTCCTGCTGAAAAACTCGCGCGCTTTGGCACAAACCACACATTCAACCCTCAGTCTGGTCAACTCGAAGTCAGTGACAGGGTAGAGGGCAGCAACTTTGTTAACCGACAAACTTTTGAATCCGGCGGCGGCGGTCTATTGTCCACCGCTGAGGACTACATGCGCTTCAGCCAGATGGTCATAAACGGTGGTGAACTGGATGGACAACGCATCATCGGCAGTAAAACACTCGACTTTATGACTCAGAATCATCTGGGAGGCATCTTTGGCACCGCCGGTCAACACAGTCCGGATGAATTGCCCGGCATGGCACGTGGCACCGGTTTTGGCCTCGGTTTTGCCGTTGTTGAAGACCCTACGGCGGCAGGTGGCAATGGGTCTGCCGGAGAGTACTACTGGGGCGGCGCGGCTGGCACAATTTTCTGGATTGATCCTGTCGAAGAACTGGTAGGAATTGTCATGATTCAGCATATGAACGTTCAGGTGCCACTCAGAGCCGCATTTAAAGCCCTGACCTACGGCGCTATTATTGAGTGAGTTTAACCACAGCACACACCTAAAAAGAACAATGTGGATTGTGTATTGATACGCTTGTCGGCTCACTGAAGCCGGCAGGTTTTTTCATAATCGGGGAGAAGGAACAAAACAATGCGCTTGCATCAGGCAAGTGATCGGGTAGTGATAAGTGGGCTAGGCCTGTGGACACCTGATCATGTAATTACCAATGAAGAGCTGGTTGTTGCTCTTAACGCGTACGCGGATAAATTCAATTCAGAACACCAATCTGAGATCGAATCAGGCCTGCTCAAACCGGTTGGAAAATCGGACGCAGAGTTCATTGAAAAGGCTAGCGGCATCAAACAGCGTCATGTCTACGTAAAAGAAGGTATCTGCGATGTCAATCGCATGAAACCTTTAATACCGGAGCGTAAAGAAGACGAACTGAGTCATCAGGCAGAGATAGCCTTACATGCGGCGCGCAGCGCTATGCAGGCAGCGAATAAAACAGCTCAGGATATCGATGCAGTAATTGTCAGCTGCGCCTATACCGAACGAGCCTATCCTGCCATCGCGATAGAAGTACAAGATGCTCTGGGTATTGATGGTTTTGGATTCGATATGCTTGTTGCATGTTCAGCGGCCACATTTGCCCTGCATCGCGCGTGGGAAATGGTAAGCTCGGGTTCGGCTCGGGCTGTATTGGTCATCAACCCTGAGCTGGTTTCGCCACAGATCAACTACACCGACCGTGATAGCCATTTTATTTTTGGTGATGTCGCCACCGCGATCATCGTAGAGCGTGCTGAAACAGCAACGGGTGATCAACAATTTGAGATTCTGGGCACTCAGGCAAAAACGCTGTTTTCAAACAACATCCGCTCAAACTTCGGTTATATGTCTCGCGCATCGGACACAGATCCTTTTGGCGCAGACAAACTTTTTCACCAAGAAGGGCGCTCAGTTTTTAAAGAAGTCTGTCCTATGGCAGCAGAACATTTGTCAAGCCATCTGGCGTTGCATGGAAAAACTCCACAGGATGTCAGGCGCTGGTGGTTGCACCAGGCAAACATCAACATGAATCATCTAATATCGAAGAAGTTACTGGGCAGAGTGCCCGAAGCAGATGAAGCCCCCATTGTGCTGGACAGGTATGCAAATACGGCTTCCGCGGGGTCTATCATTGCATTCAATTTGCACCATAAAGACATGCAGCCTGGTGATATTGGAATGCTTTGTTCATTTGGTGCAGGGTACTCGATTGGTAGCCTGGTTTTGTGCAAACTTTAGGGATGACGTTGTCGTGCAGTTGAAATCAAATAAAAGAAAATTGGCCGCGGCAATTGCCGTGGCATTAACGATTATTGTCCCAGCGGCGACGCAGGCAGCGACACCACAAATACGGGGACAATGGGCAGCAGCGATGGGCGATTCATCATTACGCAGATTTTATTCTGCAGGTGGTGACATGGGCGAAATCGTCAACCGTGTGGTCAGTTATCAAACGGCAAATCGCGTATGGCAATTGCGCCAGGGCAGACCAGGCGCTCCAGCGCCGTCTGACATGCGTTCACGAACAGATAGCTGGGCGGCGCAGAATGACTCTTTGATTCCTATTGCCGATTCAATGGAACGGCCCTTGTTTGCAAGAGTGATGGTAAGACTTGCCGGTAGGGAAGAGGAGGGCCTGATTCGTAGTCAAAGCGATCGCCTTGATCTCGGATTGTTATACGCACCCAGCAGTGGCTCTTACCTTGGTATTGGACTGGCAGCAGAAGAGAGCAGTTCAGATGTTTTATATGCCGACGGACGTGCACGTGGCCAGACCTTTGGCCCAAGATTTGATGCCGGTCTGGTCATCAATCCAACTTGGTCGGCGGGTGTGAGATTCGACTACCTGATGTACAAAGGCGACAGCGAAGTCAATGTGCAGACGGCTGGGGGAAGGTTGAATATCGCCCGTGATGCGCAGTATACAAGGCAATACTTACAGGCTGGATTGATGGCGCGCTATACCAAAGCACAGCTGTCCTGGTTACCCGAAGGCAGTGTCTTGCGTTGGAGCAATTCGCTTCAGATGATTCAAAACCATCATGAGCCAGCCATCAATAGTATCGGTCAGCCCACTACCGAACCTTTTGGCAGGACTGAGCATCTGTCACTTGTGCGCACTGGATTGAACTACACACAAAATGTATCTCAAGACGGTCTCTGGAGCGCATTTGGAGAAGTGGCATTTGACTACGAATTTGATACTAATATGGCATTCCCAATAAATGACCGTGCCGGAATGGTACTCAGTGCCGCTATTGTCAGGCAGATTGCGCGTGGCAAAAGGGTTCAGCTCTTGGTAGACCGTTTTCAACACACGAAGGATGATAGAAGCAGAAACAGCATCACACTGATAGGAGTGATCGATTTCTAGCAGGCACCGGTGTTGCTGCAATCAAACGCAGCAGCACCTCTTTGTTACAACGCTGCTTTGTTTTTTTCCTGGTATTGTCTGCCCAGCCACATTGCCAAAAAAACCCAGATGAGCGAAACCGGCAGCATCGTCAGCGCGAGTCCTGTCAAACCCAAACCAAAATACATCATCGCTGTATATGACCAGGCACCTAACTGATCACCCACCCGATACACAAAGGTATCGTTGAAATTCTTGGCTTTGTATTTGTCCGTTCTGGAGACTACCGTGTAGAGCGATTCGCGAGCAGGTCGCTGAATTGCAAAATTTCCGGCCCGGCGTAAAACATCAAACCCGATAACCACCGCCAGTACTGGCGCCACAGCCAAGAGTCCAAAACCGGCAAAACTGATGACCGGCAACAGTGCGAGACTGACGCCGATTCCCAGCCAACGCAAAATTCGTCCGGTCAGGAACATCTGCACAACAAGGGTAATAGCATTAACGACCAGATCCCGGTTGGCAAACAACTGTGTTCGCGCCACACGATCATCCCCAAGTGCCTCATTCACTATCGCTATCTGCATAAAATACAGATACGTGGAAACAATCGTGAAAAATAGCATCAGCGTTGCAATACCCAGCAGGTAAGGTGAACGCAGGACATGCATGACGCCATCCAGAGTGCCACCGCCAATCAACTCTGTTTGTTTGGTATTAACCTGTTGTATGACTAAAGATTCGTCCGGCACATTCAGATTCCGAATATCGGCATCTTTTTTTTCAGCTTCATCCGCAATCGCTGCCAGAGCCAGTTTTTGTTCATTGTCGCTGAGATAACGCGATACCCAGGCTGCCACTTCCAACAACAACGCAGAAACCAGCAATAATGTGATCGCGCCCAGCCCAGCAGCCAAAAACGACGTGATGGCAGACCCCGCAAGAGCACCAGCCGTGCCGCCGACCGCAATAACGCCAAATAATCGTTTGCTTTGGGAAGGTCTGAAAACATCGTTAACCAGCGACCAAAAAACAGAAATCACAAACAGATTAAAAACGCTGGTCCAGACAAAAAATATGCGACCTGCCCAAATCTCGCTGACGCCATCCAAGGACTGAAACAGGATATAAAACACCACCAGTTGTGCCATAAAAAACCGATAGACCACCGCAATGAATTTGCGTCTTGGCATGCGGCTTACAAAAGCGGAATAAATGGGGTGCAGAATCATCATGCCGGTAAGAGTGCCGGTAAACAGCCAAGCGAGATTTTCGACACCACCGGCAGCACCCATATCATCACGGATAGGGCGAATGATGTAGTAAGCACACAACAGTACAAAATAGTACAAAGCGGACAGGAATAAGGCCGGTCCTTCGCCGTCCCTGATGTTCACTGAGCGATTAATCAATGTGTGCAGGGCATTCGACATCTCACGGCCTCTTTTTTCTGATTAATTCAACTGAAGGCTTACAACCATCCTTTTAACTTAAAAAAGACATACGGCGCAACGCCTGACAGGAACATTAAACCCAGCGCCCATGGGTACCCAAGCTGCCATTGCAGTTCGGGCATCAAATCAAAATTCATTCCATAGATACTGGCGATCACTGTGGGTGGCAGAAACACCACCGCTGCGATGGAAAATATCTTGATGATCTGGCTTTGCTTGATGCTGATAAAACCTTGCGCGGCATCCATCAGGAAGTTGATTTTATCGAATACAAAACTGTTATGCGGAAGCAAAGAGTCAATGTCCCTCAATAATTCCCGGGCCGTTTCAGCATGCTCTGCTGACAGTTTGCCACGGCGTAACAAAAAGCTCAGGGCGCGCTGCGTGTCCATCAGGCAAAGTCGAACTTTGCCGTTGGTATCTTCTTGTCGTGCAAGCTCATCGAGTGCATCTTCGATTGGGCTGTCGTTATCTTCCAACACCAGATTACTGGTCTCTTCCAACTGTGTGTAAACTTCTTCCAGCGTGTCAGCAAGGTCATCAATTTTAATCTCAAACAGCGCGAGCAAGATTGCAACTGGATCTTCAGCAAGTCCGCGTTGACGCCTGGCCCTCATGCGTAACAGTCTGAACGCTGGAATTTCCCGTTCACGCAGCGTGATTAATTGGGTATCTGTCAACGTAAACGCGACACTGGTATTACGGTGACGCTCATCGACTTTATGCAAAAATAATGAGTGCACATGCAGACCAGCTTCGTCCTGGTATGAGCGCGCGGACGCTTCGATCTCCTCTACATCTTCGGTATCAGGCAAGGGCTGGCTGTGCAAACTCTCCATCAATTCGCGTTCTTCATCATCCGGGTTGACCAGATCAAGCCACAGGGCTGCGCCCAGCGTTTTGCTAGTAAAGTCATCCTGCGCAGGGATGAGATATTGCTGAGCATCCAGGTGAAATCTGATCAGCATAAGTAGCTCCTGCCTGAATATCAGCTATGTGATATCTCGATCTGTCATTGTGTCGGCTGACGCTGATGCATCGGGTTTTTGATGGCGGAGACTATACACTATAGGGCGTGAATGCAGCCAGCGCAGCTGGTTGGGCATCGGTCGCATACTGATTGAACAAGTGTTCGTTTTGAGTCTTGTTTCAGGTAACATCTCGCTCGCCTGACAGGCGTGAAGCACTTCGTGCAGGTGCGCGTTGTCAGCCCACATTTCCCAGAAAGACAGTGTTCAGGAGTGGCTTTACATGAAAAGACAATTGGGCTTGTTGCTTGGTTTGCTGACCAGCGCCTTCATGCCGCTTTCCAATGCAGCAGAGAACCTAGACGGAGAAAGTCTTTACAATGAGTACTGCGCTATGTGCCACACAGCGCCGACTGATGAACGAACGCCGCGCCGCGATGCACTAACAACCTACACTGCGAACAGCGTTTTTAATGCGCTGACACAAGGCATAATGGCGCCTCAGGGTGCGTCCTTGAGCAGCGAACAGAAAGTTGCACTGGCAGAACACCTGACAGGATCGCGCATGCAGGCAGATACCATTGCTGGTCTGGCGCGCTGCCAACAAGCCATGCCCGCATTGAATTTAAGTCTCGCCAGCAACTGGAACGGGTGGGGCAACGGTGACAGCAACCCGCGTTTTCAGTCTTCTGAGGGAACCCGCGTCTCTGCAGATAGCATTGCAGACCTTGAACTGGTCTGGGCATTTGGCTTGGACAACGCCAGCGCCGCGCGCGCCCAACCCAGTGTGATCAATGATGTTATGTTTATGGGCAGCACTACGGGCACTGTCTACGCCATGGATATTGCCAGCGGCTGTGCTTACTGGACGTATCAAGCACCGCAGGAAGTGCGCGCAGCCGTCACAATCGCGTGGTCAGAGCAGCGAAATGAACACCTTGCCGTGGTAGCCGTCGCGTCAAATGATCTACATGTTTTGAATGCCAGCACAGGCGAGCTTGTCTGGCAGGCTGAAGTGGATCCGCATCAATTTGCGCGTAGCACCGGATCACCCGTGGTCACCGGAGATCGTATATTTGTGCCAGTATCGTCAGCAGAAGTCAGTGCTGCAGGCCGGCCCGATCATCATTGTTGTACTTTCCGCGGCAATGTGGCGGCATTCGACCTCAATAGCGGAGAAAAAGTGTGGCACACCTACATCATGGAAGAGTCCATACAGGTAGGTGTCAACAGCGCAGGCAATCCAGTGATGGCACCGTCAGGCGCGCCGATCTGGCAAGCACCCAGTATGGATGTTGCCCGTGGTATTGTTTACGCAGGGTCTGGTCAAAACTACACCCGTCCAACCAGTGACAGTAGTGATGCCGTCATTGCCTTTGATATGCAAACTGGTGAGATCAAGTGGATGCATCAAACCATGGGGGATGACGCCTTCACCATGGCATGTGCTATGGGTGGCAATCACCCTAATTGCCCAAATGCAGGTCCCGATGTCGATATCGGCGCACCCATTGTTGCAACAACCCTGTCGGATGGACGTGATATCGTAGTAGCGGGCACTAAAGGCGCGGTTGTTGTGGGTCTTGACCCAAACAATCAAGGTGAACTGTTGTGGTCAACGCGGATTGGTCGTGGTGGCGCGCTTGGTGGTGTGCACTGGGGTATGACGTTCTCTGGAGACATCGTTTATGTACCCGTATCTGATCGTGGCGGCGTAAACGATGCCGGGAGCGCCCGTCAGCCCGGACTGCATGCCATCGATATGAAAACAGGTGACGTACTCTGGTACGCACCCGTCCCTGAACGATGCATGCCTGATGTTCAAGGGTGTATGGACGCATATTCCGGCCCGGTGACAAGTACCGAAGGCATGATCATTGCGAGCTCACTCAGTGGCTACCTGTTTGCACATGACGCAGCGACAGGTGAACTGATCTGGGAGTACAACACCGTACAGGACTACCAGACTATCAACGGGGTGGCTGCAAAGGGTGGATCTATCGATGCAACCGGTCCGGTACTGAGTGGCGACTACATGATTGTCAGCACAGGTTATGCTACATTCGGCCAAATGCCGGGCAATGCAGTGCTTGTATTCAAAATCAGGCAGTAAGTCAGACAGATCGTTTTGGTAAATCAAGAATTTCAGACCTATGCTCAGGAGAAAAATATGATAAAAAACAAAAACCTGGGATTGCTGGCTGCAGCCGCAATCCTGCTGGCCTCATGTGGCCCGGCAGAACAACCCGCTGCAACACAAGCACCTGCGGCCTCGGCCAACATCGCCGCACCGGTTGCATCGGTGGCAAGTTATGCAGCGGCAGTTGATAGCCAGCGACTGATCAACGCCGACAGCGAACCTGGCAGCTGGATGGCTGCTGGTCGAAATTATTGGGAACAACGCTTCAGCCCGCTGGATCAAATCAATACCGAAAACGTCAATCAACTCGGTTTGGTCTGGTCTGCCGATCTGGATACCAGTCGCGGTCAGGAAGCAACACCTGTGATGGTTGACGGTGCACTCTATATCACCAGCGCCTGGAGCATGGTCAAAGCATATGATGCAAAAACCGGCCGACTGCTCTGGGCCTATGACCCAGAAGTAGATCGTGCCCGCGGCGTTGACGCCTGCTGTGACGTGGTCAACCGTGGGGTTGCTGTCTGGCAAGGCAAAGTATTTGTTGGCGCGCTGGACGGTCGGCTGATCGCTCTTGATGCCAAAACCGGTCAAGAGCTTTGGAGCGTCGTCACTGTTGACCAGTCCAAGCCTTATACCATCACGGGTGTACCTCGTATTGTGGATGGCAAGGTCATCATCGGTAATGCCGGCGGTGAATATGGCGTTCGAGGCTATATCACGGCCTACGACGCCGCCACCGGCGAACAACAATGGCGCTTTTACACGGTACCTGGCAATCCAGCAGATGGTTTCGAGCAGCCAGAGCTGGAATGGGCCGCAGACACGTGGAAAGGTGAGTGGTGGGCGATGGGGGCGGGCGGTACGGTCTGGGATTCCATGGCGTATGACCCGCAATCACACCTGATGTATATCGGTGTCGGCAACGGATCTCCCTGGAACCAGGAGCTTCGCAGCCCTGGCGGCGGCGACAACTTGTTCCTGACATCCATTGTGGCCATCAATCCTGATGACGGCAGTTACGTCTGGCACTATCAGACAACCCCCGGGGAAACCTGGGACTATACGGCCACCCAACAAATTGTGGTGGCCGATCTCGACATAGGCGGAGAAACACGTCGGGTTGTGATGCAGGCGCCCAAAAATGGTTTCTTTTATGTACTCGATGCGTTGACCGGGCGCCTGTTATCTGCAGAAAAATTTGTCCCGGTAAACTGGGCGACACATGTTGATCTGGAAACAGGCCGTCCCGTCGAGATTCCTGAAGCACGTTACAACATCACTGGCGTGCCCATGATTGTACAACCCGGTCCGTTAGGTGGTCACAACTGGCACCCAATGTCCTACAGTCAGAAAACCAATCTTGTTTACCTGCCTGCGACCGAAAACAACATGGGTTATGTTGCTCAACCAGATATGGTGGTTTCGGAGCGTGGCTGGAATACCGGTACTGACTTTGCGGAAGGCGCGCGACTGGTTGCCGCTGCCGGCGCGGCT
>JAUSPW010000507.1 GCA_030652635.1 Pseudohongiella sp.
CGGGCTACCGGTACGAACCCGGCAACAAGACCCGATGACCGGCCTAGGTTTTGAGCTGCTGCGCTGGAAACCCGGTCAGGACATGCTGATTACCGGCCATAAAGCGGGCGTGATCACCTTGGATATCGCCGAGGCAGATCCTGCCTTTCGCGAGCAGATTCGTCAGCAGATGCAAGAACCCTACCGCACCCTGCTTGGACACTGCCGGCACGAGTCCGGCCATTATTATTGGGAGCGACTGGTCAACCGCACACCGTGGCTCAACCTGTTCCGGCAATTGTTTGGCGATGAGCGTCAGAATTACAACGCGGCTCTGGATCAACACTACAAAGCCGGTCCCCCGCCCGACTGGCAGCTTTATTACATCAGCAGTTACGCGGCATCACATCCCTGGGAAGACTGGGCTGAAACCTGGGCACACTATATGCACATGACTGACGCTCTCAGCGCCGCAGACCAATTTGGCGTCGATGCTGACCTGTTCAAATTACACACCGACCCGTTCACCCTCGAGCAACTGGAAGATTGCGCCTATTATGACGTTAACGGTGCCGAACAGTTTCTGGTGATGGTGAACCGATGGGTGCGCCTAAGCAGCGTTTTAAACGTGTTGTCTCGCAGCATGGGCCAACAAGACAGTTACCCGTTTGTGTTAACCACCGCCAGTTTAAGGAAGTTGTATCTGGTTGCTGGCGTGGTGGGATAGTGTAGTTGCCAGCAGATCAGCGCTCAACAGCTGATCTAAACTGCTGTATGGCATTCACAACTTGATTGGCGCCATCACGAATTTCCGCGATGGCATGCCCTGCCTGATTTGCCAGCATCACACCTTCCTCCACTTTTTCACGGCTGATTGCCATGTTGGTGACAGCCGCCTGTGAGAGCTGATTGTTTCTTTTGACCACATCCACAATTTCCACGGTCGCTTGTGCCGTGCGTGCAGCAAGACTGCGGACCTCATCAGCAACCACCGCAAAACCTCTACCTTGTTCGCCCGCTCTGGCCGCCTCTATCGCCGCATTGAGTGCCAGCAGATTGGTTTGATCTGCAATACCGCGGATGGTCTGCACAATGTTGGCAATCTGCTCAGACTCTTTATTTACAGCCAAAATGGCATCAGAGGCCGAGTTTATTTCACCGGCAATGCCCTGCACCAACTCCACTGTGTTTTGTACGATTTGTGCCCCCTGCTGCGCACTGGCGTCTGTCTTGACTGATATATCATAGGCAAACGTTGCCGCCACAGACTCTGCCTGCTGATGTACCACCTGCGCGGTAATGTCACTGGCAAATTTTACAATTTTGTACAACCGCCCCTGCGCATCAAACACTGGGTTGTAGGTTGCATTCAACCAGATAGGAGAGCCGTTTTTGGCAACCCGCTCAAATCGTCCTGAGAAAAACTTGCCCGCATTCAAATCGGCCCAGAATTGTCTGTATTCTGATGACTCAGCGTGAGATCTCGCACAAAACATCCGGTGGTGCTTTCCAGATATCTCTGACAGGCGGTAGCCGGTGGTGGCCAGGAAGTTGTCATTTGCGCTGATGATCTCGCCTGTTGGCGTAAATTCGATCACAGCCATTGATCGACTGATCGCAGACACCATACTGTTCTGTTCCTGCTCCTTTCGCACTTGTTCCGTGATATTGGTCGCCAGCTTCAGCACCCGGGTGACCGTGCCATGTTCATCTCTTATCGGGTTATATGTGGCCTCTAACCAAACATCGTTGCCGCGACTGTCAACACGATGAAACCGATCCTGAAGAAACTCACCTGACGCCAAGCGCGTCCAGAATTGTTTGTACTCTTGACTATTGGCATAGACCGGATCACAAAACATGCGGTGATGCTGCCCGACAACCGATTCCAGGCGGTAACCGACAACTGATAAAAACCGCTCATTAGCGGTGATGATGCGTCCATCAGGGTAAAACTCAATGGTCGCGGCGGATCGTTCAACGGCATCTGCGCGCGCCTGAGCAAGTAACAATTTATTCTGACTTTCTGCTAAAGCGGCTTTTAGTGCTGAGTTGAACATTGCGAATCCTGAAGTGCTCCCGTGTGATCGGAATAGCGGCTGGAGGGGAAAATACTTGATCGTTGAAGGAGAGGATTTAGTTGCAAAACAGTTTTAATAAAAAACTTGGGCCGAACAACTGAAAGCTATCCGGCCATGGCGAGCGTCTGAGGACGTAAGCAACAATTAAACCTACCGTATCCCCACCTGCTCATGCGCCAGTCGCTCGGCTTTACGCAGATCGTTTTCAACCCGGCTGTTCACATCAAATACCATCACCGAGCGTGACTCCAGGTCATAAACCGGCCAGTTGGGCATGCCGGCATGATTAGGATTGCTGTGCCGGGCAAAGGCAATCCAGGCATCACTCATGGCGTCTTGCACTTTATCGGCGCCGGGACGCGCATTGGGATTAGAGGTCGCATTGCTGAACACAAACGGAATCTCGGAACCATGGGCTGCTCGCAGGCGTTCAGTTGCAGGAAACTCAAATACATATTGGTACAGCGGCGCAGAGGCCTGATGCACGGAGGCCAGCATATTGGAACCTTGCGTGAACCGGGCGGAGCGGATGCCAATAAAGATCTCCCACGGTGTTGCGTCGGGTCGCGCTTCGCGATACTGGCTGATCAGGTATGCAGCCTGATCACCGTAGCTGCTGGTGATATCGGCCAGCAAAGCCTGTTCACTCATATTGCGGTCGCTGTCAGGGGCATACAGGGTGTGCTCTTCCTTGTTAGCGCCAATCATCACGGGGATACCGCGTGCGCTGGCGGCAGACACATCAACAAACATATCAGTGGGTAGCACGCGGCCATCAACCACAGGGCTCAGAGCGATATCTGTGCGACCAGTTTCCGTCACCGCTGCCAGCACAGTTTGAAACGGCAGCGCCTGCAAAGCTTCCACAGAGGTCACGTTTAAGCGCTGCATCACCGTCTGCGCATTTTGTGCGGCTCTGGCGGCCGGCAAGCCGGTACGTGTGGGGCCGCTTTGAATGATGCCTTTGTGGAACAATCCCTGCGCGGCGGGGATTCCCAACAAAGTTGCAACTTTGGATCCACCGCCGGATTCACCAAAAATGGTGACGTTATCGGGGTTGCCGCCAAACTGACGAATGTTGTCACGCACCCATTGCAGTGCCAGCACAGCATCCAGCAGACCCACGTTGCCGGATTCCGCGAAGGCTTCGCCGCCGGCTTCTGCCAGATATAAATGACCAAACACGTTCAATCGGTGGTTAATACTGATCACCACCACGTCACCACGCTCGGCCAATGCAGGGCCATCGTAGAGTGGCTCAGAACCAGCGCCGGCGTAGTATCCGCGTCCATGTAACCAGACCATAACCGGCCGGTCTTGAGTATCTGATGCCGGTGCCCAGACGTTCAGCACCAGGCAATTTTCACTCATAGGCAAAAATTCGCTGCGCTCAAGACTGCGTCGGCCCGGTTCTCCGCCTTGTGGGCAGACATCGCCGAAGCGATCCGCATTACGCACGCCATCCCAATTGGCGACCGGCAGAGCTGGTTTAAAGCGGCGTTCACCGCTGGTGTCTTGTCCATAGTGAACGCCCTTGAACACGTGCACGTTGCGGGTCTCATGTTTGAACCCGCGCAATTGGCCGGCTTGCGTATCGACCACAATATCGGAATAAGCGGCTGAACTGATCAATAAGCAGCTCGCTGTCAGTAACGTTAAACTGGAAATGAGTTTCGCGCGAAATCTGGAAAATGCCATCTGGATTGCTCCCTGCAATGTAACTGTTTGGTTCAGATAGGTTGAACGCCTACTGTGGCACAGCAGGCGCCCGCTAACCAGCGCAGAACGTCGCAGAAAACGCAGCACTCATCGCGCAAGGTCTGGGCTCATTTCCTTGCGCCCACCAGATTAAATGCGGCACCCTGAGGATCCATGCCACTGATAATAAAATCACCACCTGGCACCTCACCTGGCCCGTAAAACACCTGGCCACCGTTATCAGTAACGGCTTTGGCAGCCACATCAATGTCTGCAACCCGAAAGTAATACGACCACATGGGCACGGGCATCTCCAAGGGTTTGGGCATTAATGCACCGATTACCACGCCATGGCGGAAAAATTGATATTTGCCCAACGGCCCCATGAACATTACCCCGTCTGATACCCAGTTGAACAGACCACAGTAAAACGC
>JAUSPW010000518.1 GCA_030652635.1 Pseudohongiella sp.
TAGACATGAGTATCTTCTACAAACAGTTTGAAAAGGTGAAACCATTCCTGATCAACAACACACCTACGCCAGCGATCGAAAGGCTGCAGTCGCCTGAAGATCGGGCAAAGCTAGACGGGCTTTACGAGTGCATTTTATGCGCCTGTTGCAGTACAAACTGCCCGTCTTTCTGGTGGAACCCAGATAAGTTCATTGGCCCTGCAGGTTTGCTTCAAGCCTACCGCTTTCTGGCCGATAGCCGTGATACCGCGCAAGAAGAGCGACTTGCGGGTCTTGAAGACCCGTTTAGCGTATTCCGCTGCAGGGGCATCATGAATTGTGTTGCAGTTTGTCCAAAAGGTCTGAATCCAACCAAAGCCATTGGCCATATCCGGCAAATGTTGCTGCAGCGTGGAATCTGAGCTTAAAAAATTACAAGGAACCGGCGGCGGGCGGGCTCACGAGGCCCTTTCCGGTCCGCCGGTTTTGTCAACCCGGGAACCTATAAAATGCACAACAGCATCATGGAGTTAATGTGGAGCAGCGGCCATCTTTCAGGTGGCAATGCTGATTATGTCGAGCAGCTCTACGACCAGTACTTGAAAGACCCAGGTCAAGTATCTGAAGAGTGGCGGGAATACTTTGACACGCTACCGAAAATCGCTGAACAAAATTCAGTCGATGTTTCGCATCGGGAAGTTCAGGAATATTTTAAGTTGCTCGGTAAAACGAGTCGTTTTAAACCAGTGCTCAGCAACGATGTCGTTGTCAATTCAGAGCATGAAAACAAGCAAGTTCAAGTACTTCATCTGATCAGCTCTTACCGTGTACGCGGTCACCAGAAGGCAACTTTAGATCCCTTGTCGCTGATGCACAGGGAGCGCGTGCCTGATCTCGAACTTGATTTTCATAACCTTTCTCTTGCTGACAATTCGACAGTTTTCCAGACTGGCTCACTGCACATCAACCGCGAAACAGCAACGCTGCGCGAGATTGTTGATGTACTAGAGCGTATCTACTGCGGTTCAATCGGCTATGAGTTCATGCATATCGTGGACCTGGCACAGAAGCACTGGATACAAAAACGCATAGAACCCAAACACGGCAATCCGGGTTTCAAGACTGAAGTCAAACGTCATATCCTCGAGCGTCTGAGTGCTGCTGAAGGTCTTGAAAAGCACCTGGATTCAAAGTATCCCGGTACCAAACGCTTTGGTCTTGAGGGTGGAGAGAGTCTGATTCCGCTGGTTGACGAATTGATTCAACGCGCGGGTAGCTACGGTGTCAAAGAAGTAGTCATTGGTATGGCACACCGTGGTCGACTCAACATGCTGGTGAATATCCTCGGTAAGAACCCCTCTGAGCTGTTCAGCGAGTTTGAAGGTCGTGCCAAATACAAGAGTTCGGGTGATGTGAAGTATCACCAGGGTTTCTCATCAAATATCATGACACCTGGCGGTGAAGTGCATTTGGCGATGGCGTTTAACCCCTCGCATCTTGAAATTGTTTCGCCCGTTGTTGAAGGATCCGTGCGTGCAAGACAGGATCGCCGCAAAGATACCCTGGGCCACGCGGTTATTCCAATCAGCATTCATGGCGATGCTGCATTTGCTGGTCAGGGCGTGGTCATGGAAACTTTCCAGATGTCCCAGACCCGTGCCTACGGTACAGGTGGCACAGTTCATATCATCATCAATAATCAGGTTGGTTTTACAACTAATCGTCGTGATGATGCACGCTCGACCGAGTATTGTACCGATGTGGCTAAAATGGTGCAGGCGCCGATATTCCATGTCAACGCAGATGACCCGGAAGCTGTTCTGTTTGTGACACAACTGGCGCTGGATTTCCGATATGAATTCAAGAAGGACGTGGTAATTGACCTGGTATGTTATCGCCGTCGCGGCCATAACGAGACAGATGAGCCCGCGTCGACCCAGCCAGTGATGTACACCAAGATTCGCCAGATGCCCACAACGCGCGCCCTGTATGCTGATCGCATGATTGCAGAAGGCGTGGTTACTGCTGCCGAAGTCGATGAATTGAATTCATCCTACCGTAGCGCCTTGGATACGGGTTCTCATGTTGTGAAGAGCCTTGTCAAAGAGCCCAACGTCGAGATGTTTGTAGATTGGAATCCCTATCTCGGTCACACCTGGGCATCGCATTACAACACCAGTATCAAGCTCGAGACGCTGCAGGCCTTGGCACGTAAAATCACTACACTGCCTGCCAATCTGACTTTGCATCGACAAGTGCAAAAGCTGGCTGATGACCGCGCCAAAATGGCCGCAGGTGAATTGGCCGTTGACTGGGGTTTTGCGGAAACGCTTGCTTATGCAAGCATCCTGACAACTGGCAATCGAGTTCGACTGACGGGCCAGGACGTTGGTCGTGGCACATTCTCACATCGGCACGCGGTGTTGCGTGATCAAGAGTCAGAGGAAGAGTACGTGCCTTTGCGATCCTTGGTCAGCGATCCCAAAATGTTCAGTATTTATGATTCGTTGTTGTCAGAAGCTGCAGTGCTGGCGTTTGAGTATGGTTACGCAACAACAACGCCAAATGCCTTGGTCATATGGGAAGCGCAATTTGGTGATTTCGCCAACTGTGCCCAGGTAGTCATTGACCAATTTATCACCAGTGGTGAGCAGAAGTGGCAACGTCTGTGCGGTTTGACCATGTTACTCCCGCACGGTTATGAAGGTCAGGGACCAGAGCACTCTTCCGCTCGCCTTGAGCGATTCCTGCAGATGTGTGCTGAGCAAAATATTCAGGTGTGTTTGCCAACGACATCCGCTCAGGTATTCCACATGTTGCGTCGGCAAGTATTATGCCCGCTGCGTAAACCGCTTGTTGTGATGTCGCCCAAGAGTCTGTTGCGCCACAAAGAAACCACTTCAACTTTGGAAGAAATGGCAAATGGTTCATTCCAGGTGGTCATTGGTGAAACCGACAGTGATATTACGCCCGAAAGCGTTGAACGTGTCATTTTGTGCTCTGGCAAAGTCTACTATGATCTGCGCGCTGAGCGTCGTAACCGCGGATTGAAGAACATCGCAATCATTCGACTGGAACAGCTATATCCGTTCCCGGAGGATGATCTGAGAGACTCGATGAAGCAGTACGCGAATGTGTCAGATGTTGTGTGGTGTCAGGAAGAACCCATGAATCAGGGCGCCTGGTACTCAAGTCAGCACCACATGCGCAATGTGATCCAATCGCTTGGTTTGACGGTTAACTTGCGTTACGCAGGGCGCGATGCTTCGGCGGCACCTGCTGCAGGCTATCCTGAGTTGCACAACCAGCAACTGCGAGCGTTTCTTGAGCAAGCCCTGGGTCAGGGCAAGTAAGGCAATTTTAGTGGTTTGATCTCTGGATCTAAAAAACAATTTTTGAAAATAAAGGACTGAACATGTCTATTGAAATTAAAGCACCACAACTGCCGGAATCAGTACCTGATGGCACCATCGCAAGCTGGCACAAAAAGCCGGGCGATGTAGTCAAGCGCGATGAACTGTTGGTAGACATCGAAACCGATAAAGTGGTTATCGAAGTAGTATCGCCTGCCGACGGTATTCTTGAAAAAATCGTCAAACAATCAGGCGATACTATTGTCAGCAATGAATTGATCGCATTGGTCAAAGAGGGTGCCAGCGCAGAAACTCCTGCTGCGGCAGTCTCCGCTCCTGCGGCAGCAACGCGTTCAGAACCAGCCTCAACCGATGCGCCTGTACTTAGCCCGGCTGCAAAAAAATTGGCAGAAGAGCATGGCCTTAAAGCAGCGCAGATCAGTGGCAGTGGTAAAGCGGGCCGAATCACCAAAGAAGACGTTTTAGGCGCAATCGAGGGTGGTTCGCGCGCGGCTCCTTCAGTACGCGAAATGCCAGCAGGCGCTGATGTGTCTTCCGGAAGAGTGGAAGAGCGCGTGGCGATGAGTCGTTTGCGTGCAAAGGTTGCAGAACGCTTGTTACAGGCATCTCAGACCACTGCCATGCTGACAACGTTCAACGAAGTCAATATGGCACCAGTGATGGCATTACGCGCTCGCTACAAGGACCAGTTTGAAAAGACACATGACGGTGTGCGTCTTGGATTTATGTCATTTTTTGTGCGTGCAAGTGTGGAGGCGCTCAAGCGCTATCCAGCAGTGAACGCTTCGATTGATGGCAGTGACATTGTGTACCACGGTTACCAGGATATAGGCGTTGCCGTGTCCTCGCCGCGTGGCCTGGTTGTGCCTGTGCTGAGAAATGCAGACCACATGAGTCTGGCTCAGGTTGAAGGCAAGATTCGCGAGTTTGGCAATAAGGCTCAGGATGGCAAACTGTCGATTGATGAGATGACGGGTGGTACGTTCACCATTTCCAATGGCGGCGTGTTTGGATCATTGCTGTCGACGCCCATTCTTAACCCTCCACAGACAGCTATTCTGGGCATGCACAAGATCCAGGATCGCCCAATGGCTGTTAATGGAAAAGTAGAGATACTTCCCATGATGTATCTGGCGCTTTCTTATGATCACCGCATGATTGACGGCAAGGAGGCTGTTCAGTTCCTGGTAACCATCAAGGACTTGATTGAAGATCAAGCTCGTATATTGCTGGAGATCTGATGTGAACCAGACAGGGCTCCGATTTCAGTTACACACGTAGCCCACGCCCAGTGTGAGCCACAGCCGTATAGCCGGCTGTGGCTCATGCGTTTCACGGGTCAGTAAATGATTGTTATTAGGTAGGGAAAAATTATGAGCAAAAAATTTGATGTGGTAGTCGTGGGTGCTGGACCAGCGGGTTATGTCGCCGCAATTCGTTGTGCACAATTGGGCATGAAAACCGCGTGCGTTGAGAAATGGCATGATGACAAAAATGATCCTGTCTACGGTGGCACTTGTCTGAACGTTGGCTGCATACCATCCAAAGCACTGCTTGATTCATCTCATAAGTATTCGGAAGCCAAAAAGGATTTTGCCATCCACGGAATTTCGATGGATAAACTGGCCATTGATGTGCCGGCCATGATCGATCGTAAAGCCAAAATTGTTAAGCAGTTGACACAAGGCGTTAAGGGCTTGTTCGCGGCAAACAAAGTGGAAGGCATTCAAGGTGCTGGCAAACTGTTGAAAGGCAAAAAAGTGCTGGTGACCGCAGCGGATGGGTCCACGCAAGAGCTGGAAGCGGATCACATAATTCTGGCGGCCGGTACCGAGCCTATAAATTTTCCTCCACCGCCCGTGGACCAGGATGTCATTGTGGACTCCACTGGCGCACTGGAATTTACTGAAGTTCCAAAACGACTGGGTGTTATTGGCGCAGGTGTTATTGGTCTGGAGCTTGGCAGTGTCTGGTCTCGTTTAGGTTCAGAAGTCACCATTCTTGAAGCGACTGACGCGTTCTTGCCCGCAGTTGATACACAATTGGCAAAAGAAGCCCAAAAGGTATTCGAGAAGCAGGGTCTGACAATCAAGCTCTCCAGTAAAGTGACCGGAAGCAAAGTCAGTACAGGTAAAACCAAAACAGTGACAGTTTCCTACACTGATAAAGACGGTGAACAGGAAATCGTTTTTGACAAGTTGATTGTGGCAGTTGGCCGCCGACCTTGCTCTGCAGGCTTGTTGTCAGATGATTGTGGCGTTCAAGTTGATCAGCGCGGATTTATTCAAGTGAATGATCAATGCGCCACTGCAGTGCCCGGTGTATGGGCAGCGGGTGACTTGGTGCGAGGCCCGATGCTTGCCCACAAAGGCATGGAAGAAGGTGTCATGGTGGCAGAGCGTATCGCAGGCAAAAAGACACAGGTTAACTATGATCTGGTGCCGTTTGTTATTTATACCCATCCTGAATTGGCATGGGTCGGCAAAACGGAGCAGCAGCTGAAGGACGAAGGTGTTGAATACAACATTGGTACCTTCCCATTTAGCATTAATGGTCGCGCGATGGCAGCCAATGAATCAGCAGGTCTGGTAAAACTGATTGCCCACGCCAAAACCGATCGAATTCTGGGGTGCCATATTCTTGGCCCAAGTGCCGCAGATCTCACACAACAGATTGCAATTGCAATGGAGTTCAGTGCCAGTGCAGAAGATATTGGTCTGACTATGTTCTCCCACCCGACATTGTCGGAAGCAGTACACGAAGCAGCGCTGGCTGTCGGTGGACACGCCATTCATGCTGTCAATAAACGTAAGCGCAACTGATTCATGCGCTTTTTTTACAGAGGAAATAACGAATGAATCTACACGAGTATCAGGGAAAGCAGCTGTTTGCTGAGTACGGCCTCCCGGTGTCGAAGGGTTTCGCGGTGAATACACCCGAAGCTGCGGCAGAGGCCTGTGACAAGATAGGCGGCGATATGTGGGTCGTAAAGGCTCAGGTGCATGCAGGTGGACGGGGCAAGGCAGGTGGGGTCAAGCTCGTTAAAAATCGCGAAGACGCCAAGGCATTTGCAGCCAATTGGTTGGGAAAGCGCCTGGTCACTTATCAGACTGATGCCAATGGTCAGCCGGTAAATCAGATCCTGGTGGAATCCTGCACTGATATCGCCAAAGAACTGTATCTTGGCGCAGTGGTAGATCGTTCATCACGTCGTGTTGTGTTTATGGCGTCCACTGAAGGTGGTGTCGAGATCGAGAAAGTTGCTCACGATACGCCTGAGAAAATTCTGAAAGCCACTGTGGATCCACTGGTAGGGCCACAGCCTTATCAGGGCCGGGATCTGGCTTTTCAGCTGGGTCTGACCGGTGACCAGATCAAACAGTTCACCCAGATATTTATGGGGCTTGGAAAACTGTTTGCTGATTACGATCTGGCTTTGTTGGAAATCAATCCGCTTGTTATCAAAACCGACGGCAATCTGCACTGTCTCGATGCAAAAATCACCATCGACGGCAATGCCATGTACCGCCAGCCGAAGCTCAAGGCCATGCATGACCCATCGCAAGACGATCCACGCGAAGCGCATGCGGCCAGTTTTGAACTTAACTACGTGGCGCTGGAAGGTAACATCGGCTGCATGGTAAACGGCGCAGGACTGGCCATGGGAACCATGGATATTGTTAATCTGCATGGCGGCAAACCTGCCAACTTCCTCGACGTAGGTGGTGGTGCAACTAAAGCGCGTGTGACTGAAGCCTTTAAAATCATCTTGTCAGACAGCAATGTCAAAGCGGTACTGGTCAATATTTTTGGCGGTATTGTTCGTTGTGACATGATTGCAGAAGGCATTATTGGTGCCGTGAAGGAAGTAGGTGTACAAGTTCCGGTAGTTGTGCGTCTGGAAGGCAATAATGCCGAACTGGGTGCAAAAGTGCTGGCTGACAGTGGCCTGAACATTATCGCGGCAACCAGTTTGACCGATGCTGCCCAGCAGGTCGTCAAGGCTGCGGAGGGTAAATAATGAGTATTTTGATAAATAAAGACACCAAGGTTATCTGTCAGGGTTTTACCGGATCACAAGGTACTTTCCATTCCGAGCAAGCGATTGCATATGGTACGAAAATGGTAGGTGGTGTTACACCGGGTAAAGGTGGTACAACTCATCTGGGCTTGCCAGTGTTCAACACTGTTCGCGAAGCTGTAGAAGCCACCGGTGCTGATGCCAGCGTGATTTATGTGCCAGCACCTTTTTGCAAAGACTCGATTCTTGAGGCTGCCAATGGTGGTATCAAGTTGATCGTTTGTATCACCGAAGGCATACCTACACTTGACATGCTTGATGCCAAGGTCAAGTGCGACGAATTGGGTGTGCGTTTGATTGGACCAAACTGCCCGGGCGTGATTACTCCCGGCGAATGCAAAATTGGCATTATGCCAGGGCATATTCATCTGCCCGGCAAGGTTGGTATTGTTTCAAGATCAGGAACATTGACGTACGAAGCTGTCAAACAGACTACGGACGCAGGTTTTGGACAGTCTACTTGTGTTGGTATTGGCGGAGATCCTATTCCCGGTTCAAACTTCATTGATATTTTAAAGATGTTTGAAGCAGATCCTAAAACCGAAGCAATTGTTATGATCGGTGAGATTGGTGGCAGTGCGGAAGAAGAGGCAGCAGCCTTTATCAAAGCAAACGTTACCAAACCTGTCGTGTCATATATTGCAGGTGTCACTGCACCGGCCGGCAAGCGTATGGGCCATGCCGGAGCAATTATTTCTGGTGGTAAAGGTACTGCAGATGAAAAATTTGCAGCACTCCAGGACGCAGGTGTTCGGACTGTTCGCAGCCTGGCAGATATTGGTAAGGCGTTAAAAGAAGTGACTGGTTGGTGATGCACCAGTCATGGGCGCTTCAGGCGCCCGTGACCTGCATCGGTGCGAAGGCCGCATAGAGCAAGGGTTCGGCGTAAAAAATTCTCCTTCGGGAGGTTCAAAAATTCAAACATCCTGTGTTAGTCTTGGATCGAGAATTCGGCAGGGAGCCTCGAATTTACGCCAAATCGCTTCATCCGGGCTGCTTTTGTTACCTTATAACTCACGACAGACTTATTCGTGTGGAAAGGTAACTTAGTGGCTTGATTTGTGCAGAGCTTTGAGCACTCAAGGATTGTTGTTGTTTTGGGATTTACCTCCGGATTGTTAGTTTGTCCGGCTCCTGTTACTGGCAGGTTATGGGTAATAAAGAAGAAGAGAAGATGTCACATCCGGTGTTGCGCCGGGGTGTTTAATAAAATAACAGGATGGCACATGAAAAACCGTCGAATATTTTCCAAGGTTCTGGTTCCACTCGCGTCGCTGCTGGTGATCGGAACGGCCAAGGCTCAAGACGTTGATACCAGCGATCTTGATCGGGCACAAAGTGTAGTTGCCGAGACCACTCAGGTAGCTGCTCAGGCTCAACAGAATATTAACCGCCTCTCGAACTCAGCTAGCTCCCTGTTCGAAGAATTCAAACTCGAAAGCGATAACCTTGAAGCGTTGCTGGTGCTTAATGCCAACTGGCGCCGCCAGGTTGCCGTTCAGGAGCAGGAACTCAATACAATTATTGAATCCATTGCTGAAGTGCGCAATGTGACGCAAGAGCTTCCGCTGCTGATGAATCGTATGATTTCGGGTGTCGAGCAATTTATCGAATTGGATATGCCGTTCCACATAGATACTCGTAGAGCGCGAATCCAGTTTGTACGTGACGCTATCGACAACCCGAACGTCTCAACTGCTGAGCGTTTCCGTCAGATTCTGGTGCTGTTCCAGACTGAGAACGCCTATGGCCGTACACACGAAACGTATGCAACGACACTGAATATCGGTGGTGTTGACCGTGACGTTGACGTACTGCGTGTAGGACGAGTTTCACTGGTATTCCAGACCAAGGACCGCAATTTGAGCGGCGCTTGGGACGCACAGGCACGTCAGTGGGTAACCCTGGACTCTGCCGAGTACCGAAACGCAGTCCGTTCTGCAATCAACGTGTCAAGCGGCATGGTTGCACCTGAAATCATTGACTTACCAATTGTTGCGCCGGAGTTAGCACAGTGAAGAAGAACATAATTAAATTAGCAGGCATTTCCTTAACGGGGCTTTTCCTGGCCGTATCATCGCAAGCTTTTGCGCAACAGCCGGCAGCCAATCTTGCTGAACTGCTCCGTAACGTTGAACAAAATCGTGTTGTTGAATCACAGGAAGCTCGTGAGCGTGAACAGCG
>JAUSPW010000520.1 GCA_030652635.1 Pseudohongiella sp.
ACCCGTGACAAATGGCACACTTTCACCCACGGTGATCACAGCTTCACTGTTATCGGTCGTGAGAATATTGGGTGTCGATAAGATATTGGCGCCGCTGTTGGCCTGTAGCAGATCAATCAATGCCATCAGATCTGTGCTGCCGCCCAGGCGTCCTATGCCGATACTTTGCCCGGCGACACCGGCAAGACCCGCTGCCAGCCCGGTGAGGGCATCACGTCGGTCATCGGACAACGCGCCTTCCGTAACCAGACCCAGTTGCTGGAGATTGTTACCGGCATCAAAGCTACTGGCAAAACCGCCACTGTCATCCCGGAATAACCACTGAATGCCGAGGTTCTGGCCGACGTCGTCGTTGATTTCAACAATGATCGCTTCGACCAGTACTTGTGCGCGTTGAATATCAAGGCGCTGTACCACGTCCATCAGCGAATCCACCACATCAAGGTCGGCGGTAATGATCAACGCGTTGTTATCCGGATCAGCCTGAATACTGGCTTGTCGTGGCTGCGTATTTTGTGCATCGTCAGTTGAAAGTCCAAACCGATCACGCACCACGGCACTCAGCACTTCTGCGACGCGCGAAGCGTTGGCGTACTCAAGATAGACAACCCGGGTATTGCCGTTTTGTTCACGTGGTTGATCAAGCAGGGCAACCAGCTCGCGGATGTTTTCGCGCTGTCGCCGCCCACCCGTGATCAACACAGAGTTGGTGCGCTCATCGGCAGAAATCTGCAAACGTGTGCTGACCGGCTCCTCTTCTGTTGGCGCACGTTCTTCCTGCAGATCACGCAGCAATGCCACCATATCAAGTGCGCTGGCAAACTGCAGTCTGACCATGTCGGTTTCTGGAATGGAGCTTTGATCGATACGTTGCAGAATCTGACGAATGCGTTCCACATTGGCCACTGTATCCACCAACAAAATCATGTTACCTGCTGGATATGCGGACATCTGTCCAGTGCTTTGTGACACCAATGGACGCAGCACAGGCAACACCTGAGCAACAGACACGTTCTCAAGATAAAACGCTTCGGTAACATACTGGCTGCTGTCGCTGGCACTGAAGTCGGCAAACGGCAGGGGTGCGGCTCGTGCGTCCTGAGTGGGCAGAATACTGACCATATTGTTGCCGGTTTCAACCGCGGTAAAACCACTGAGATCAAGCGCGCGCAAGAAGATTTGATAGTACTGATCGGCATCGACGGCCGTGTTACTCATCACCGTAATCTGACCCTGTACCCGTGGATCAATAATCATGGTTTTGCCCGTCACATCCTGCACCGCTCTGATCACTTCCAACACATCACTGTCTCGGAAATTCGGCGTCCAGGTAATGTCCTGAGCAAACACATTCATGACAAACAGCATTGACATGCTTGCCGCAAGGCTTAGTAAGATTTTTTTGGGGGTCGTGCTGAAAGTCATTCGCTGTCCTTTGTGCCAGCCAGTCCGGGCTGAATTTGTTCAAGGTCAATTTGCGTATGACAATGGTATGACTCAGATGTGACAGCGATGTGACCGCTATATTACAGAACGATGACAGCGCGGCGTGGGAGCACCACTACCACTGCGTGCGATCAAGATGCACGTTTTCCACTTGCTGATCGCGCAACACTTGCAAAGTGACTGATTGGGCAGAGGATAATTGCTGCATCAACTGCGGTATTTGTGCCGGGTTATCCAGAGGTGTGTCATTGACACCCGTAATCAGATCCCCCTGACGCAAACCTGCTGCGCTCAGGAAATCCTGACGACTGCCATGGCGGATCTGTAAACCACGTAGTGCGCCCGCATTCTTGCTGTCCTGAGCTTCAAACACCGGCTGTATGCGCACCAGATCAGAAAAAGACTGATCAGAAAATTTTCCGGCTGGCACAGATGCTGTGTTGATCGCTTCTGGGGAGTCCGCGCGCTGCAGATCAAGCGACTGCGTAGGGTCGCGTGACGGCATCCCGGGACTTGCCTGTACATCATCCATGCGCAAAGTCTCAGTGCGACCGTTGTTATCAAGCAACACATAGGTCTGATAGACCGCTTGCAGAACCACGCTGCCGGGCATGTCAGCAATGCTGTCTCCCGGTTTGTAACCCTGCTGGTTATCACCACTGGCAATAATAGCGCGCGAATACGCGGGATCGCTGCTGAGCACCGCGCCCTTTAATGTCAACAACAGACGCGTTTGCTCTGCCGTCATGTCTATACTGCTTTGGGTATCTGCCACGAAACGCTGGCCGGGTGCCTGCAATGCAAACACCGACTGCAAACGTTCAAGGTCAATGCTGCCGGTTGACGCAGACATAGCCGCAGACACCAGGTGAACATCAGACACTGCCTCGGTGGCTGACACACTGACATCAGGCGCCACAACATGCCAGATCAGACCTGCGACGTGTGCAGCTGACCAGGCCAGCAAGCCAGCTGTTGCCAGCAGGCTTGCCGTCTTGACCACTGACATCTTTTTGATGTTCAGAACTTCCATTGCAGATCCACACGGACACGGGTGCCGCTGTCAACTTCGATGATTTTTACGTCATCCTGCAGGAACTCTCTATCCTCATCCAACAGATTCTGTGCACGCAGACGCAGCGTGATTCTGTCCGTGGGGAAATAAGAGTAGGTCATATCCAATGAGTTAAACGGGCTTTCATACGCATCGGGCGCCGGTGAACGTCCGCCGTAGAAGATGCGCTCGCCAAACACGTTATACAACAAAGACGCAGAGTGTTTACCATTGTCCGAGTCAAAACCTAACTGGGTATTCACCACGTATTCAGAATGACCGGTCAAACGACGCTGCAAACTGGTTTGTGAGGCAGCGGCGTTGAAACTGATTTCGGAATCACTCAAAACCACGTTGCCACTGACAAAGAATCCACGACCGATATTTTTTAGACCCTCAAACTCAACACCGTAAATCTCGCCGGCCAGCGCATTTTCGAAACTCAGCAAACGACCGTCTTGCGGACCTGGGCGCTGTACTCGCTCGATAGGATTGCTGATGTCTT
>JAUSPW010000524.1 GCA_030652635.1 Pseudohongiella sp.
ACACGATCCACTCCGCCAGAGAATATCCCCGGGTGGTGACGAATGACGGAGGTATCCCGCCCCTTTTTAAGTTGCAGCGTTTTCATAAGTTATTCCGGTAAGGGGATATGTTCCAGATCATCACCCGGTATGGGTGGAAACCCGCCACTGCGCCAGCGTTCACGGGCAGCGTCGAGGGTGGCGCGATCATACGCTACAAAATTCCAGTTGATATAGGGAATACGCTCAAATTTTTTGCCGCCAAGCAGCACAAACCGGCAGTTTTCCAGTGCAGTCAACTCACTGTCCTGCGCCTCCAGCAACACAAACTCACCCGCGTGATAGTGACGGCCGCCAATCTCGAGTGTGCCACTGACAATAAATACAGCGGCCTCCATGCTGTGATCAGGGTGCTCCAGCACCGCGTTTTTGTCTGCGACCACATCCAGATAAAACATGGGCGAAAACGTGCGCACCGGTGACTGGCGCCCAAACGCGCTGCCCACCAACACGCGCATCATGACGCCAGGCCGGTAAATGCACGGCAACGCATTTTTAGGTACGTGGGTGAAATCAGGATCGGTTTTTTCATGCTCCGGCGGCAGCGCTACCCACATCTGCAAACCGTGCAAGTGGTGAGGCTGTGTGCGCACCTCCAGTGTTTCACGTTCAGAATGCACAATGCCATGGCCGGCGATCATCCAGTTCACATCACCCGCAAAGATTTCCTGCACCGACCCCAGGCTGTCTCTGTGTAACATGCTGCCGGAGAACAGGTAGGACACGGTGGCCAGTCCAATATGGGGATGCGGGCGCACATTGATACCCTCACCCGCCGGAAAATGCGCCGGCCCCATCTGATCAAAAAATATAAACGGCCCCACCATTTTTTTATCACGATGCGGCAACAGTCTGGAAACGGTAAACCCACCCAGATCTTTTTTATCACCCGTCAGGATGTTTGCCATGATCAATCCTCACCTGAATACAATGTCTGCCAGCGCTTTGCGTGGCGTGGGTTTTTCTCTAGCGGCAAGCTCTGCCGGCAATGCACTGGCATCGGCTGCCATGCCGATAGCAATGCCACAGACCACTTTGTGATCATCATCCAGCGCCAGTGCCTGGGTAATTTCCGCTGCCTTGATACCGCCCATGGCGTGGGTATAAAGCCCCATATGACGCGCTTGCATGGCTAGCGCCATCCACGCCGCGCCCGCATCAAATTCCGCAAAACCGTTTGCTTTGCCATTGTGCTCAAAGGTTTTTTTAACCACCACAAAACACAGCACCGAGGCGTTTTTTGCCCAGACCTGATTGCCCTCCACGAGCAGTGACAGGTACTGATCAAAACTGTCCTCTGTGGACACATAAAACCGCCAGGGCTGCGCATTTTGGCAGGACGGCGCCCAGCGCGCAGCATCAAACAAGGTCACTAAGTCACTATCAGAAAGGCTGACTTTTTTAAACGCTCGCGGCGACCAACGTGTCACCAGCCTCGGGTCAACGCCTGCATCCGCATCGCGTGCTGAAAAATCCGCGGAAATGTTGTCTTCAAATGTCATAACTGTTCGCTTCTCCGTCAGTGTTTTGTTACTTGAGCTCAGGGCCTATGCCATCGCGCTTGATCAGCATCATGGTCAGTGGTTGATACCCCGGTGTAGTATGAGGATCATACGATGACACAGACTCAACAACATGCCTATCAAACATTCTCGTTATGTGGTGGACACCAATGTGCTGATTGCCGCCAGCGCGGTCGATCCCGGCCACAGTCACGACATTGGTGCAGAACCCGAGGACCCGGCGCAACGCCTGCTGGTGTGGCAGTGGCTGGACAAATTTGCGGCCAGCGACGCACACCTTGTGCTGGATCAGCAGGGCCGTATATTTGAAGAGTATCATCACAAGCTCGGATTTGATGATTACGGCTTGCAAGTCATGTTGCATAAGTGGGACACAGGCGCCGTCGACATGGTTGATCTGGCCTATGACCATGATGGCAATGCGGTACTGCCTTATGAGATCAGTTGTGTTGTGCACGATATGGCCGATCGCAAAATGGTGGCCGCAGCCCTGGCTGCGCAGGAGATTTATGGCGAGTGCTGTGTGGCTTTTGCCGGGGATACCGACTGGTATGACTGGGAAAAAATATTATTGGCCACCGGGCTGGGTTATGACTCCATTATTGATGCCTGGGGGCGCGCCCGATACCTCGACAAACAGAAACGAAAACCCCAGCAGCATCACAACAAGGAGACATATAGCAAGTGAGCGATTTTTTCCGCTTTCCTCATACTGCGCACATCGCCTGGTTAAACAAGGGCAGTCCGCGTGATGACAAAATTCTGAACCCGGTTGAAGTAAAAGAATTGTTGCATGGCCCGGTGGTGGTCGAAGAAAAACTGGACGGCGCCAATCTGGGCATCTCATTGGATGATGACGGTCAGCTGCGCGCGCAAAATCGTGGACAGTATTTATTGCATCCTTACACCGGTCAGTTTTCCCGTCTGGTACCGTGGTTGGCACAACACGAAAGTGCTCTGCACGATATCCTCACGCCGGATCTGATTGTGTTTGGTGAATGGTGCGCGGCGCAGCACTCGCTGGACTATGCCCTGTTACCCGACTGGTTTTTGATTTTTGATGTGTACGAACGCAGCAGCCAACAATTCTGGAGCACAACACGTCGCAACGCACTCGCGCAATCTGCAGGGCTGGCCACGGTTCCCCGACTGTTTGAAGGCGAGATTACCCTTGATCAACTTAAACACATGGTAGAACACAAACCCAGCCTGTACCGGCAAGGGCCAGGCCATGTTCATGCACCGCTGGAAGGTGTGGTCATCCGACGCGAATCAGATCAATGGTGTGAAGCACGTGGCAAACTGGTGCGTGCAGAGTTTACTCAATCCATTGAAGAACACTGGAGCCGAAAGGCGCTTAACTGGAACCGCATTCATTTCGATTCAGGCGAACGTTGATCCAGATAGTTGATCAACGTGCGCCTGACGCCTTCGAGTGTCAACGGCTTCGCCAAAAAGTCATTCATGCCTGCGCGTTCACAGGCTTCTTTGTGTTCATCTGACACACTCGCAGTGACGGACACAATCCACGGGGACGCCGACCGACCATCTCGTTCCCTTATACTGCTTGCTGTGGTCAATCCGTCCATGACAGGCATATACGAATCCATAAAAATCAGATCGTATTGGCGCAATCGGGTTTTCTCGAGCGCAATCTCGCCGTCATCTGCAAAGTCAGCCGATGCATTGAGTTTGCCAAGCATCATGTTGAGGATTTCCTGGTTCAGTTTGTTGTCTTCAACCACCAACACACTCAATGTCGAAAAATCATACTCGATTGCTATCGGTATTTTTGCTGCGCTGGGCAAGCTGGATCGCTGTGAGGAAACCTGAACCACCGGCAGATAACTGATGCAGGATGTGAATACAGAGCCTCGTCCTGGTTCAGATTCTACCGTCACCGTGCCGCCCATGATTTCGCTCAATCGACGCACTATGGTCAAGCCCAGACCCGTGCCGCCATAGTTACGCGTGACATCATTTGAGGCCTGAGTGAATGCATTAAAAATGGCCGACAAGCGGGCTTTTTCAATACCAATGCCAGAATCACTGACTTTGAAGCACAATTGAGCGGTTCCATCGGGTGATTGCTGCACTGACACATCAAGTTTTATAAAACCACTCTCGGTAAATTTAACGGCGTTGTTCAGAAGATTGAGCAGAATTTGATTGATTCGTTTTTCGTCACCAATAATGTGACTTGATACCTCTGCACTGATGTGCAATTCAAATTCAACATCCTTCTCGCGTAACTGCTCTTGCACAAGCATGGAAATCCACTTGATGTTTTCATGCAAAGAAAAAGTTCTGTTTTCCAGTTCAAACTTGCCGGACTCAATTTTTGAAAAATCCAGAATATCGTTTACCAAAGTCAGCAGCGATTGACTGCTGAGCATGATGATGTCGACCAGTTCGCGGTTTCTGCTGTCCAGATTATTTTTTTCAAGCACGCTGGCCACACCAATAATGCCGTTTAATGGCGTGCGAATCTCATGACTTATGACTGCTAGAAAATCCGATTTGGCTTTGCTTGCCGCATTGGCAAGTTGGGTTTTTTCGTGAAGCCGGTAAGCAAACAACGCCGCCAGTGTCAGTGACAATCCGATCAATACAATCAAGCTTGACGGAAAAAGCGGCGTTGCATTTCTGGCAGCTAATAGCCATGCACCATCAGGCAAAATCACAATCTCTTCAGCCAGCGGCGATACAAATACGCTTTCGTCGCCGTAAATCACATCGCCAATGCGACCAAGCCCATGTCGACCGCGTAAAGCAATATCAAATTCTCTTGAGCCTATCGGCGTGCCAACTTCCGCAAACACAGTATCCGTATCAATGAGCACGGTAACCAATCCCCAGAATTCATCGGGAATCGCCGACAGCACAGCAGGACTGGACTCAAATAACAGACTCTGATTGAGTGAGGCAGGCTTGAACTGATGACCTTCGATGAAAATCGCCTGTCGCGCAATAATGGCATTACCGCCTTGCAACAACTCCATGGGACCATCAACAATGGTGCGACGGTCTCTGATGGCGCGTAGCACCTGTTCGCGTCGGGTGTCATCAATCAATAAATCATGACCAAGTGCCGCACGATTTCTTTCGAGATTCGACACAAAACTGACGATCCCGCCTGGCGCAATCTGCATACTGAGAATACCGCTGGTCAAATTGTCCAGGGTCTGCGTGAACTGTTCAAAGTGCTCCCCAAACTGCGCTCGTTGTTCGGGTATGTTCAGATCTAGATGCCGATTGGCGTTAACAAACGCTTCCAGCGAATTGGCGAGATAAAAACGGCGGTAGAATACTTCGTGAATATTGGCGCTGACAGCGCTCAGCGTTTGTTCAGCCTCGCGGGTCAACTCTTCGTTACGAATCACGAGATCAAAGCGGACAAACGCAGAAGTCAGGGCGAGGCCTAGTAACAAAACCAGCAGCTGGAGCTGAAGCGCTTTAAACCGCCATTTTTTCACTGGCCACACACCCGATGAGAAACCATTAGTTGAATGGGATCGAGCGTCTAACACTCTCACTCATGCGATCTGATCGCAATTATCAACTAATACCCTGTGTAACGCCACTGTGTGGCCGGCCCTCAGGTTTATATGGCCGAGCTCATCGAACCGGTATGCCGCAGAAGTTTATCGAGACTAAACAAAGAGAAGTGTTGTTGGTGCCCGGGACCGGACTGCTGTGCCTGGAGCACAGCAGCGCAGCCGCAGGCTGGGCGAAGCCCGAGGCCATCTAATGGCCGAGCTCATCGAACCGGTATACAACTGAAGTTTATCGAGACTAAACAAAGAGAAGTGTTGTTGGTGCCCGGGACCGGAATCGAACCGGTACGGAGTTTCCCCCGAGGGATTTTAAGTCCCTTGTG
>JAUSPW010000525.1 GCA_030652635.1 Pseudohongiella sp.
TGGGCGTGCAGATGTTGCCGGGCAGGTTGCCCAGTTCGCGGGTCAGACTCATGCCCAAGCTGATGCATTCACCCGCGCGGATAGCCTCGTCAACTGCCTTACGATTGGCATCTGCTGGCAGCGCCAGGCTGACGGTTTTTAAATGTAAGGCATCAGCCTTTTTGCTTTTGGTGTGATCGTAGCGGTATTGGGAATTGCTGTTTTCCATGACCAGTTGTGTTACTGCCCATGACAGGTCGCGATCTGACACAGTCAATTGCGGCAAGGTAAAGATCGCTGATTTTGCTGAGGTTTTATTAATAGCCTGCGCAGTTGCACGAATGACTTTGCGGTATGCCTTGGCATCAAACTTGGACGCGTCACCAGCACCTACCAGCAACAGTCGTTCGGTTTTTGCATGCGTGTGGACCGGGATTAACAGGGTTTCACCGGTTTTGCCCTTGATGTCGCCTGCTTTAAATACCGCGCCAGCCAAGGCAGCGAGGCTTTCGTCCAGCAAGGCGCAGTCTGCCGGGCCGGTTTTTTCCCAAACAGCCAACACCAGACAATCAGTTTTTTTATCCAACGTTTTGCTGCTGTGAACCTGGTATTTCATAAATATTTCCTGGATTCGAAAGAAGGATGTCAGGCCGACATGCTAGAGAATAGCGCTGAGCATGGCAATGCCAAGCGTGTAAGTGTACTTTACCGGCCGTGGCGATTAAAATTCATCGCCTCGCAATGTTACTTATCACGGAGTAGGTATGGCCAGAGTCAAAATCAGTATGCCTGAAGAGTTTTTGTACTCGATGGAGTATCCGGTTCGTTTCAGCGATCTGGACTATGCCAAACACCTGAACAGCGTCGCGATGGTTCATATACTGCACGAAGCGCGTCTACAGTTTCTGGCCAGTCTGGGTCTGACCGAGGCCAATATTTTTGGGCTGGGAATGGTTGTGACGGACATGGCAATTGATTACCGGTCGGAGTCCTTTGCCAAAGATGTGCTGGTGATCGAGGTGGGTGTGGCACGCTTTAACAAGTACGGATGTGATATCTGTTTCCAGATTACCAACTCTGCACTCGAAAAGGTGGTGTGTAACGCCAAGCAGGGTGTGGTGTTTTTTGACTTCGACAGACACAAAATCGCTTCAGTGCCGCTGGCTTTTATCAGTCTGGTGGGTGAACCTGAACTGTGATTTTATTCTGGTACTTCACCCGACAGGTGCTGCAAGTCACGCTGGCAGTCTCTTTAATTCTGCTGGTGGTGTCGTTCACCTCCCGTTTTCTGCAATATCTGGCAGATGCCGTGGCAGGGCAGATGACAACCGACATCCTGCTGATGTTGATGTTGTATCGCTTGCCGGAGTTCCTGCTGATTATTGTGCCATTTGCGTTTTTTCTGGCAATACTGCTGGCCTATGGTCGCATGTACGCTGAGAACGAGATGGTTGTTTTGCATGCCTGTGGCTTCAGTCGCGGCAAGCTGCTGGCCATGACTATGAGTTTCGCGCTGCTGTTGACCATGCTGTTAGCCTTTATGAGCCTCTATGTCGCGCCGGCAGGGCTGCAACAAACAGATGCGCTGCGACAGTCACAGGATGAGTTGACCGAAATTGATCTGATTGTTGCCGGACAGTTTCAGGAGTTTGCGCGCGGTGAACGGGTAACCTATGCAGAATCCATTTCAGAAACCAGTGTCGGGCGTCAGCTCAATAATGCGTTTGTTGTCATTCGTGACCCAAACCCGCCCGAAGGTGAGTCAGGCCTGCGTATGATGGTCGCTAAAACCGCCCGGCCTGTGCTGGATGCTGCCAGCGGTAGACGATTCATGTTGCTGGAAGAAGGCCATTTTTACGACGGGACGCCGGGATTGGCTGACTACGCCGTCACGCGCTTTGAACAGCAAGGGATTTTATTGCCCGACCAATCGGTAATTGCCCCAGTACTGGAAGAGCGGGCAATGCCCACCTCGCAGCTCTTGGGGTCTGATCTGCCGGGTTTGCGCGCCGAATTGCAGTGGCGCTTGTCCGTGATCCTGTTGATACCAATTTTGACCCTAATCGCGGTGCCGCTCAGTCGGGTTGATCCGCGGCAGGGTCGTTTTGCGCGACTGGTACCTGCGGCCATGTTGTATGGTCTGTATTTTATGTTGCTTCAGGTTTCCCGGGATGCATTGGAAGAGGGTAGTTTGCCTGCGTTTATCGGTCTGTGGTGGGTGCATGCAATGTTTGTTGCAGGGGCGGCGTGGTTGTTCATGCGTGGCCGGGCTCGTCGTTCGTCTGCCATTGTGAATACAGGAACACACTGAATCATGCCCATGTTGGCGCGTTATATTTCCAAAACCGTTCTGGCGGCCATGCTGGTAGTGCTGGGTGTGATTGCCACCATCGACCTGGTGTTTACATTGGCGGATGAAATGGCCAGCACCAATCGTTTCTACAGTGCCAGCGATGCCATTGTGTATGTGCTCAGAACCTTGCCAACCAGCGTCTATGAACTGTTGCCGTATGTGGCATTGGGCGGCGCGTTGATCGGCCTTGGAGTACTGGCTTCCAGCCAGGAATTGCTGGTGATTCAGTCAACCGGCGTACGCACGCCAGTGTTGGTTGGCTGGGTCATGATACCTGTCCTCGGCGTTATGCTGTTCAGTCTGGTACTTGGGGAATGGATTGCACCCATGTTGCAGCAGAAAGCGCAAAGTGACCGTGCCTTGTTAATGAGTGGCGGGCAGGCTATCAGCAGTGAAGACGGCGATTGGCGCAAAGTGGGCAATGAGTTTGTGCACATCAATGCAATTGCGCCCGGTGGACGAGAGCTGTTTGGTATCACTGTGTTTGAACTCGATGACAACCGGCAGCTCAAACGAACCAGTTTTGCTGCGCAAGGTCAGTACGTCGAGGTGATGGGTGCAGAATCCTATTGGATGCTCAGTGATGTCCAGGAAACTTTGTTTACTGAGGGGCAGCTGTTTGCCAGTCATCACGAGCAGTATCAATGGCCGATTGATATGTCACCGTCCTTGTTAAGCGTGTTGCTGGTCAGACCCGACCGTCAGTCAATCAGTGGTTTACTGCAGTTTGCACGCTACTTTGAGAATGAAGGGCTGGACAGCAGCAGTTACTATCTTGCGTACTGGAAAAAACTACTGCAGCCTTTGGCGACGCTCAGTCTTGTGCTGCTGGCGGTGTCCTTTGTGTTTGGTCCGCTGCGTGAGTCGACCATGGGCTTTCGGGTGTTTATCGCAATTGCCATGGGTCTGGGGTTTACCATTGTGCAGCGCACCTTGGGGCCAGCGACCATTCTGTACGGCATCAGCCCGTTTATTGCCGTGTTGGCTCCCATTTTGTTTTGTGCGCTGCTAGGTGTCTACTTGCTACGCAGGGTTTGAACGCGTTCGAGTTTCAGCAACAAACTCTCTACGCCTGTGCATGCATGCGCATATTGATCATGCGCATGG
>JAUSPW010000532.1 GCA_030652635.1 Pseudohongiella sp.
CGGCTTTAAGCCGTCTAAAACGCTACGCGTTTTGTCGAACTGGGGAGTTCTAATCTCTCCGGGTGCACCAACAAATAAAAAGGGGGTAAACGCTTTAGCGTTTACCCCCTTTTTATTTGTCCTGTATCCGGAAGTGAGAACTCCCCAGTTCGACAAAACGCGTAGCGTTTTAGACGGCTTAAAGCCGCCCCGCAGGGGTAAGGCATTTGGCTAAGCCAAATGCCGAATCAATCTCTCCGGGATCTAACTCACACCGACATAGCCATCTGGCTAATTGCACATCCCCAACCAATTGCTTAACTCTGTAATCGACAATGTGATCGAAAGCCCAATTACAACGACTGCACGATAAGCCGAGACGCTTTTTCTGGTTTTTTAAAGTATGTTCTGTTATCAAGGGGTTAGACAGGTTGGTTAAAAACGAATTCTATGGAAAATTATTGTGCAGATGAGGCTCCAAGTCGTTGCAGCACAATAACCATCTGTTAGGCAAGTGATAGTCAAGATCAGAGGGAATATGAGATCACAATTTCCAGGATACTTTCGGCCAAAAGATGATCAGCTCAAAGCACTCTGGCAGAACTGTGTCTTTGCAGTAGATGCAAATGTTCTGCTTAACTTGTATAGGTATTCATCAGCCACCAGAAAAGAACTGGAAGGTGCGCTAAGTACGGTTGGTGACCGTATACACATACCCCATCACGCTGCAAAAGAATTCTTAAAGAACAGGCTTACGGTAACGTCAGCACAGGGCAATGAGTACACTAAGACCATCGCGACGATACAGGAGTTATTAGAAACACTGTCAAGCAAGGATAGGCATCCATTCCTATCCGAAGATCAGCTCCCAGAATTTCAGAAGTATTCAAAGACTCTTATTGAAAATCTCAAAGCCCAACAGCACGGGCTTCTGAATACAGCCGATGACGATCAAATTCTATTGTTCATTGAGAAGCTATTTGAACAAAAAACTGGATCGCCGTTTGATGAGAAGACATTAGAAGCCTTGGCCAACGAAGGAGAAGCTAGGTATGCAAAGGAAACTCCACCCGGATACAAGGATGGGAAAAAGGATGGCTCTGGAGATATATATCGGAAATACGGAGACCTTATCATCTGGAAGCAGTTAATTGAACATTCGAGGTCCGAGAAAAAACCTCTTATCTTTATTACAGATGATAGAAAAGAGGACTGGTGGCTCCAGCAATCTGGAAAGACTATTGGTCCCAGACCAGAATTGATTGAGGAATTTCTTAATGAGACGAAACAGCCTTTATGGATGTATTCAGTAGAGCGATTTATCCAAGAGTCAGCGAGACAATCAAAGACAACGGTCAGCGATGATGTGATTGATGAGATAGTAAAAGTCAGCATTGAATCTAAACAAGATCATCTCTTCACGTCCTCTATAACCGTCTCGCAAGATGCCTATGAGGCCTCTCCAGTTTTAAATTTTGGGATCCTTGTTGTCACCCTTAGTAAAAGCATGCGATACGCTACTGGTACTGGCAAATTCTCGCCAATTCTTTCTCGTGT
>JAUSPW010000534.1 GCA_030652635.1 Pseudohongiella sp.
CATAATCCTGCAAACGCTCTACGGCAGTATCAAGTCTGCCGTCAGCATACAGGTCAAACCAGCGGTAAGCAGGCGCCAGCATGTCCAGCGCAAATTCTTCCACATGGGGTTTGAATTGAATGCAGGTGGATGGCGTACAAAAAAATCTGAAACCTTCGTGCTCAAAATCCAGTGTTTGATGGATATGTCCATAAACCACTGCACGCACTGTCGCGGGGTATTGCTTCAAGATTGCCAACAAGGCATCGGCATTTTTTAAACCAATATCACTCATCCAGCTGGCGGTACCCGGCACAGGATTGTGGTGCAGACAAACCATAGTGTGCTCAACACCGGTCGGCAAATGCGACAAGTGATGCTGCAACCGGGTCAATTCATCATCTGACAGCACACCGTGTACATTCCCGGGGGAACTGGTGTCCAGCATCAAAATTTGCCAGTTGCCAAAAATCAACCGTGGTTCAAAGGCGTGCGGGTATTCAGTCAGACTCAACATGACTTTGCGGTTATCGTGATTACCCGGAATCCAGTAAAACGGCGCATCCAATCTGGACACGATTTCTGCGAATCGCTGATAGGATTCGCGCGAGGCATCCTGGGCAATATCACCAGTGCCAACAATGACATCCGGTGTGCCGCGGGTACTGGCTATCAGATCCACGATTTTTTCAAAGCTTTCCTGGGTGTTTAAGCCAAGCAGAACAGCGCGCGGATCACGGTACAGATGTGTATCAGTGATCTGTACCAGGCGCAGCGGTGTATCTCTGAATTCCGATGAATCTTTCTGCATAATTTAATCGACACACAGAAAATCTGACGTCCTGGCGACCACCCCCGGCTGCAAACACCAGCCCAGCCACTCTGCAAGAAATTCGTTGATCTGCCTCTTTTCGTCCTGATGATACATATCAGCATTGGGCAAATGGCTTTTTGCCGGTATCTGCCGATGTCCCTGATAACTCAGCGGTTCAGCGGTGGCCGCGTCGTGGTACATACGCACCAGCATCACAGGTGCCGGCGCCCACTGCGGAAAGCCGTAACTGATGCTGATCTCAAGCGTGCTGGTATATCGAAAAGTCTCCAGCAACCGAACCCGAATGATCATTTTATTGTTTGATTTTTTGATCGCTTTTTTGCCAGCACCCATTTTGCTGCTGCTGGCGTCAAACTCCCAGCAACTGCCTGATGCCGGTAGCTCCCCTGAATAAGCGGGCTTTCCTGATTCTAGAGCAGGCACCAGCTTTAGTAAACGACAATAATTGGCGTCACATGTCTGCATGTACGCTGCAAGATCCACTCGATATCGCGGCGGAACCGCCAACTCGTAATACTCGAACTCCAACATCAAGCAGACTCCGCTCCGGACTCAATCTTTCTGATCTGCAACCACTGCAATGCGATTATTGCCATGGCGTTATTGATCAATCCCTGCTGCATTGCAGCGATGGCAACCGCCCTGGGCAGCACCACCACACGAATATCTTCATTTTCCTCAGGCAACCCATGCACGCCAGCAGCGTGACTGGAGTCAACCTCCGCATAAAACAGGCTGATGCGTTCGTCGCAGCCGCCTGGACTGTTGTAGTACTCACATATGAATTGTGCTTGACCGATTGTCAGCCCGGTTTCTTCCAGCACTTCTCGACTCGCCATGTCTTCAGGAGATTCACCCTCGTCCACCATACCGGCGACCAGTTCCAGCGCCCACGGGCTTTGATGAGCCGAATTGAGCATGCCAACCCGAAATTGTTCAACTAAAACTACATGATCACGCGCTGGATCATACAACAACACGCCCGCGGCCCTGCCGCGCAGAAACAGTTCACGCGTGTACACCTGGCTCCAGCCACCGGCATACAGTCGATGACGTAAACTCAGTTTATCGACCGCAAAAAATCCCTTAAAAACGCGATGGCGCTCCAACACCTCAACATCACTTTTTTCATAAATCGGAAGATGCGCCGCCATGATTTCCCTTGCCCTCTGTAGAGCGCAAAATTATGCCGCAGTCGACGATGCACCGCTATCACTGATTCTCACCCAGCGCTAACGAAGGCCAGAACGAAGGCGGTAACCGGGGCATGAGCGAGGAACAATAAAGACGCCGAAGGCGTCGTTCCGAGGAATGCCCCGGTTACCGCCGTGCTCAACAAACTCAGTGACTAAACCCCGACAAACGATATTGCACAAAAGGCTCCATCAACCGATACCACAAAGAACTCGGCTTCACCGGCTGCTCCAGACTCACCAGACAGATACAATCCGTATCCAGCGTCGCCGTTGGCTGATGTCGCTCACCCGCATGTCGCACAACAAAATCACCACGCACATACTTACCGTCAGCATCCGAGAAGCTTCCCTTCAACAGCACGGTAATCTCCTCTCCGCGATGCTCATGTTCAGGCATTGGTCGCCCGGCTTTGATGTCATAAATGGCAGTCTGGCGACGCTTGCAACCAACATCCATGGGAGCGATTCGCAGCGAGCCTCCCAGCTTGACCCAGTTCAGGTCTTGCAGATTGCCACCTGCGAGTTTTTCAACGACTCGTGGAATTCCGGAGGCCGCGAGCGCAGGCCTGCCTGCTCGGACCGCACTTTCTTGGGGAGCTGCAGGCTCAGCAGAATCGATGCGCTGCATCAGACTTTCAAAGCCATCATGCTCATCAGCAATCGGTTCTAACCTTGCCATCATCTGTGCAGCAACATCACTGAGTTGTTGCACGTGAGCGCGGCACTTGCCACAAAATTCAAGATGCGCAGCGACACATACCGCTTCTGACATTGCCAGACTGCCAGCAGCGAAATCTGTCAAAAATTTTGAGTCTGGGTGAAAAGAGACCATTTTATTACCTGAAAAATTAAGTCAGCTGTTTAAGCCTTGTTGTCGGAATACTATCGGTCTATCAGTATCTGCATTTTATTCAGTGCCAGTCGGATCCGGGATTTGACAGTACCAAGCGGTAAGCCCAATTCCTCGGCAACTTCGTTGTGCGACTTGCCTTCCATAAATGCCTTGTACAACACCTGCACTTGCTCTTCCGGCAAGGTTGCCATCGCTTGCTTGATGACCTGCTCAGCACGACGCTGCTGCATGTCAACCAAGGGTTCAGGCGATTCAGCCTCATGCCAGATATCTTCGATATCAATCTCGCGGTTGTTGCGGTCATTGCGCCGGATAAAGTCGATACGCGTATTTCGCGCAATCGTGAATATCCATGTATTGACGCTGGCTTTGGCCGGGTTAAAAGATGCGGCTTTGTTCCACACCTTGATTAACACTTCTTGCGTAATCTCTTCAGCCTCAGCCCGATTTGCCCCAGACCCCATGCTCTTGAGCAAAAAAGCTCGAATCAGTGGGGTAAAGTGCTTATACAGCAATTGAAATGCTGCTCTGTCGCGCTTCACCGCGACCAGCCGTACATTTTCAGCCCACAAGTCGGGCACAGAACTTCGCGTTAGTTGTGTTGCTACACTGTCCATATCGTCATTGTTATCCACGTGGATTCCGGTTAGCGCGTCTACAGATGCCATCATTTTTAGCGTAGACCCTCCTTCTACGCAAGCTCTCCAGACTCGGATCACCCATCTTGAAGGCACGTGTTTTGATCCACCTGATTGCAGTTGCCGTATCTAATCCTATCTAGCACACGCTTACCCTCAGAGTTTAATTAAATGGCCACCGAAATGAATTCAGTCAGCGAAAATTTGCGAACCGCTTTACTGAACGACTTCAAGGACTTCTACCGCAATCCAGGCATCGCCTCGCTTGAAAACATTCAGCGCGTTTACACTCAGGACGTGGAATTTCGAGATCCGGCACATGCGCTGCACGGCCGCCTGGCTGTAAAAAATTATTTACGCAGTCTGTATGCCAGCACCAAACACATCAAATTTGACTATCTTGAGGAGCAGATTGGTGAACATACGGCTACCATCGTCTGGCAGATGACTTTTAGTCATACCAGCCTCAATGGCGGAAATCCCGTGGAAGTACGGGGTGTTACGCTGATTCGGTTTACTGACCGTGTTTATTACCATGAAGACTTCTTTGATCTTGGCGCTATGCTTTATCGGCATGTGCCGATACTTGGATCAGTAATCCGCTACATTAATAATCGTTTAAGCGCATAGTTGTTTACCTCTACGCCTTTTGGACATGAAATGAGTAGCAATGAATACAGCAGTCACAATGTCTGGATAACCGGCGCAGGGTCTGGGATTGGACGCGCCCTTGCCCTGCATTACGCTGCACAAGGCTCACACGTGGTGATCAGTGGCCGCACCTTGGACAAACTACACGAGGTTCGTGAAGCTGCTGCATCGCTGCCGGGCCAGATCAGCTGTCTGCCCTTTGACGTGACAGATGCCGAGTCTGTTAACAGCACCAGCGAGGCGCTACGCGCTATTGTTCCTCATCTGGATCTGGCAGTACTTAACGCTGGCACTTGTGAGTACATCAAGAAAGGAAATCTTGACCCAGCACTTTTCCGACGGGTAATGGATACCAATTTTTTTGGTTTTATTCATTCAATCAATGCCGCCCTTCCGCTGCTGAAAGCAGCCAGCACTAAACCTCACCTTGCGGGTGTATGCAGCCTGGCGGCTTTTATCGGATTTCCTCGCGCGGAGGCTTATGGCGCTTCCAAAGCAGCAGCTCGCTACCTACTGAATTCAGTTCGCACAGATTATAGCGATCTGATGGATGTGACAGTGGTTAACCCAGGGTTTGTCACCACTCCGATGACCGCGGCCAACGACTTCCCAATGCCGTTTGAAATGGATGCGGAGAACGCAGCACAGCGAATTGCCTCTGCACTCAGAAAACGGCCTCTGGAATACAATTTCCCGAACCGATTGACCTGGGTATTGCGATTGGCACAATTATTTAACGGCATCTGGTACCGGCAGATCAGCAAACAACGCAGAACTGACAACGCCGCCAAGAGGAAAACAGCGGGATGAACAGCGCCATCTACACTGGCATTGTGAGGCATAGACGCTTACACCCGGTACTGCATCACTTCAGATACCGCGTGTTTATGATGTACCTCGATCTGGATGAGCTGGAAACCGTGTTTGATAAATCGTGGTGCTGGTCTTCGCGCAATCCAGCCTTGGCATGGTTCCGCCGCAAAGACTTTCTCAATCCTGAGACCCCTGATTTAAAGCAGGCGGTGCTGGATTGTGTGTATGCATCAACCGGTGAGCGCCCGGATGGCGCTGTGTGTGTACTCAGCAACCTGCGTTACTTTGGATACCTGATTAACCCGATTACCTGCTACTACGTGTTTGGAAATGACGGAGCATTGCGGTTTGTTGTTGCAGAAGTAACCAACACGCCTTGGGGCGAAAGTACGCACTATGTTATCCCGTGTGGCACTGTCTCTGATGGAGTTTTCAGCTTTGAAAAACAAATGCACGTGTCACCCTTTATGCCCATGAATATGACCTATCGTTGGCGCAGCTCCTCACCGGCCCAGCGCTTGAATCTGAATCTCCAGAACTGGCAGGCCGATCGCCAGATTTTTAATGCCAGCCTGTCCTTGCAAAAACAGGCTCTTACGCCCGGCAACTTGAGGCGCATGCTCATGCTGTATCCACTGATGACCGTTCAAGTGTTTGTTGCCATCTACTGGCAAGCTTTAAAATTATTTGTCAAAAAAGTGCCCATTGTTGCGCACCCCGCTCATGTTCCACCTGCTATAACACAGCCCGCTATACCACAGCCGGCGATAACACAAAGAGACAAGCCATTATGAAATCTCCGGGTAACCGTCAGACCGGCGCAGTTCAAACGGCTGCGCGTCAACATGCTTTAGACGTCGAGCAAAGTTCACCTGTCCAAAACTTTATGAGCCACGCGACGCGCATTCAACGCATAGCAAGACATTTGCTGTTCAGAAAGTTGTCACAGATCAGCTCAGGAAGAATTGTGATTGACGAAGGCGCCGCCGTGCACAGCTTTGGTGAGACGAATTCAGAGGTCCTGACTGCACATGTGATTGTGTCGCATCCGGCGTTTTATCCTGCCGTTGCCTTTAACGGCAGTATCGGCGGAGGCGAGTCCTACATGCAGCAACACTGGCATACTCCGGATCTGGTGACCCTGGTGCGCATCATGGTCATTAACATGAGTATGTTGGATGCACTGGATGGCGGAAAGGCAGCGATTGCCCGATTTATGGACAAGATCATGCATCTTCGTAATCGCAATACGATCGCTGGATCACGTAAAAACATTTCCGCACATTACGATTTGAGCAATGAATTTTTTGCAAGCTTTCTTGACCCGACCATGATGTATTCATCTGCTATTTTTCGTGACGAGCAGCAGACATTGCATGAAGCATCAATTAACAAACTCAACCATATTTGTGAACGTCTGCAACTGAAGCCAGGCGACCATCTCATTGAAATCGGCACAGGCTGGGGTTCCATGGCAATTCATGCCGCCAGACATTTCGGCTGTAAAGTGACCACCACCACCATTTCACAAGAGCAATTTAAACACGCCAGCGAACGTGTCAAAGCGGAAGGTCTGGAAAACCAGGTAGAACTGCTTTTGAAGGACTACCGTGACCTGACAGGTAAATACGATAAACTGGTTTCAATTGAAATGATTGAGGCCGTCGGGCATGAGTATTTTGCCAACTATTTTGAAAAATGCTCCTCGCTATTGAAGCCGGATGGCCTGATGCTGATACAGGCCATCACGATTTCGGATCAACGCTACGAATCAGCAAAACGCACAGTTGATTTTATTCAGCGTTATATTTTCCCGGGCGGTTGTCTGCCCAGCAACAGTGTCATCGCAGCACATGTTGCCAAAAATACTGATCTGCAGATTGTAGGCCTGGAAGACATCACGCGCGATTATGCGATGACGCTCGAACGCTGGCGCAAAACGTTCCTGAGCAAGCTTAAGGACATTCAAGCGCAAGGCTTCGGGCCTGATTTTATCAGGATGTGGGACTACTACTTGGCATATTGCCAAGGCGGCTTTATGGAACGGGTCATCCACACGGCACAGATTGTCATGGCGAAACCTCAACACCGTATGCAGGCATTGCACGCGAGAATCCCAAAATGAACCGACGTCTAACTATTCAGCATAGCTTACTGATTGTCGCTGGACTGCTCTGGCAGAGCAGTTACGGCGCTAGTGACGAAGCCAACTTGTGGGCCATTGGTACGGCATGGACACCCGACAAGTCGGACGTGCTTTACCGAGAATATCATTTTGCCGAAGACCCCAATCTGAACCTGACCACCCGTGTCCAATACCGCCGCCCGGATGGCAGCGTGTTTGCCGAAAAGACCATTGATTACTCTCGGTCACTGACAGCACCGGAAATACAACATATCGACTACCGCAATACCGCAAGAATCAACACGGAGTTTTTGGAAGATGCGCGGTCAGCGATGATCAAAGTGGGTTTTCAGGCGCATGACAGTGAACGCTATCGGGAAGAACTGCTGACGTACCGGGATTCCGTGGTTGTGGATGCAGGTTTTGATCCTTTTGTACGGAAGAACTGGCAGTCGCTGGTTGCGGGGACATCCGTTGGTGCAGCTATGCTGGTCCCCTCGAGACTGGACACGGTGAGAATCAGTCTGACTAAAACTGACCACCAATTCTGCGATGCTAATAATGCAGATATCTACTGCTTTGTGGTCCGGCCCGCCGGCATGCTGCGCGCCGTTGGCTGGTTTGTCGACCCTATCTACATTGGTTATGACAAGGACTCTAAACGACTAAAAAACTTTAATGGCATCAGCAACCTACGGGATGACAATGACCAACCTCGTAACGTACTGATCAGCTTTGAGTACTTCTGAGTGCATCTGCAATAAGCTTTAAGTCGGTTTTTGAGTGGCCTGAGGTATAATCCCGCGCCTCAAGCGGAGGAGCAACCCATGCCTTTACCCAATCCCGTAGCACGGGAACATATCCATACACGCAAAGTCAATTTTGAAGGCTTTGAGCGTGAAGATGGTCGTTTTGATATCGAGGCCCATCTGATTGATACAAAAACCTATGCGTTCAGTAATAACTGGCGGGGCACCATAGAACCCGGCGTCGCTTTGCATGAGATGTTGCTGCGTGTGACCATCAATGACAAGTTTGTCATTGAGGATATCGAAGCCGCCACCGACAACAGTCCGTTTGCAATCTGCCCGGACATCGCGATTGACTATAAAAAGTTGATCGGAGTGACCATGGGGCCAGGCTGGCGCAACATGATCCGCAGTCGACTCGGCGGCTTAAAAGGCTGCACACACCTGACTGAATTGTTGTACCCCATGGCGACAGTTGCCATTCAGACCATACGACCCTTGCAGAACCATCGTCGTCGCAAGGCAGACTCAGACAGCCGCCACCATGCTGGCAAACCTGTTGTTCTGAACACCTGTCATGCCTGGGCAGAATATTCGCCGGTTGTGAAAGAAAATGCGCCAGACTATTACGTGCCGCGCGAACTGAGTGAACTGATTGCCACTGACAGCGATTGAATGGGCAGCATAGGGGGTCGGAGGACTGGCGATCCTAGGGGTCGG
>JAUSPW010000548.1 GCA_030652635.1 Pseudohongiella sp.
CTTGAACTGATCCAGATCCAGAAACAGCAGCACCATATTTTTTTTGCTGCGGCGCACTCGCTTGAGTGCTTGGTCGAGGCGATCTTTAAAAAGACGCCGGTTCTCTAAGCCGGTTAACGGATCATAAAAAGCCAGCTTTTCCATTTGCGCCTGTGTTTCAACACGCTCGCTGATATCTTCGATGTTCAGAACAATGTGACACAAAGCGCCGAGCTCATCGAGAATAGGGGAGGCCGTGACCTGCTGCCAGAAGCGGTCACCACTTTTACGGACACTGACCATAAAGGTTTCCCAGCCAGCACCCAGCTGCATGGCTTCGTGCAGGCTGAGATTATTGGCATCAGTCAGCGCTTCATTTTCAATGAGTTCGGCCACGCGTCCAGTCGCCTCTGCACTGCTATAGCCGGTGATTTGTGTGTACCGTGGATTGACATACTCGATAACGCCATGGCGATCTGCAATGATCACACCACTGCGACTTTGCTCGACAACACTGGAGAGAATACGCATTGATTGCGTATTCAGGTGGGCATTGATCTGTTTGTCTCGTGGACTATAAATGCGCCAGCCGCGCTGACGCAGCAACAAAAAAATAAACAACAGCAGACTCAGCGCAGCCAGACTGGCGATAAGCACGTGCGCGATTGTCATAAACTGCAAACTGCCATGCTGATTCCCTTTTGAACTGAACAAGCCTGCCACCGAAACGTTCGTTTGATGTCATGTGCACAGAAACTCAAGCAGGGCCTTCTGTGCATGCAAACGATTTTCAGCTTCGTCCCAAACCATGCTATCTGGTGCATCCAGCACATCTGCAGCAACTTCTTCGCCTCGGTGTGCTGGCAGGCAATGTAGGAACAAGGCATCGCTGCGTGCAGACGACATTAGCTCGCGTGTCACCTGATACCCACTAAATCGCTCGAGTCGAATCTTGCGTTCTTCCTCATGGCCCATCGATGCCCACACATCTGTAGCAACCAGACTGGCACCCCGGACAGCATCCAGGGGATCTCTCACAATAGACACTCTGTCACGGGTGCGATCCAACAGATACTGATCAGGCTCAAAGCCCTCGGGACATGCAATGACCAACTCAAAATCGAACTGTTTGGCGGCGTTAATATACGACTGGCACATGTTGTGGCCGTCACCAACCCAGGCTACTTTGTGTCCCGCAATATCACCGCGCCGCTCAAAAAATGTCTGCATGTCGGCAAGTAGCTGGCAGGGATGAAAATCATCTGTCAGCGAATTAATAACTGGAACTCGCGAATGCTTCGCAAAAAGCTCTAACTTGGCATGCTGGTAAGTACGTATGGTTATGACATCGACCATACGCGAAAGGACTTTAGCGCTATCCTCAATACTTTCACCCCGACCGAGCTGAGTGTCCGCCGGCGACAAAAACAGGGAAGCGCCGCCCAATTGAGTCATTGCCACTTCAAAGGACACACGAGTACGGGTTGATGATTTTTCAAAAATCATCGCCAGCGTTTTGTTTTTGAGTGTTTCTTCTCGCGGCATCTTGCTGTGTTTTAACGCAATCGCGCGATGGATAATGTCTCTTAGCTCGGCTGGACTGAGGTCCAGCAGGGTCAGAAAGTGTCGTGTTGCCATGTTGGTACAAGGTTCCCGGAGTGCATGTGCCCGGTCAGCCGCACCGGGTCTCAGTCTGAATGCTGTCATCAACACTCAGCAAAACTCGGCATTTTTTCATTTGCTGCCGACCGCAAAGTCCCTGTTTCCCAACAGCGCTTTGCAGATAAGCCCGGTATCTTATATTAATAGTCATGACGGCGGCAATTATCGGCGAATCCCACGGAATGATGTAGAATGCCTGCTCTTCGATCATGTCACGCAGGTGCAGCCTAACCATGAGTATTGAACAAACCATCCGCGATCAAATCAGCGCAAACAGTATTTTGCTATACATGAAAGGGTCGCCGGACCAGCCACAATGCGGTTTTTCCGCACAGACCGTGCAATGCCTGATGGCCTGCGGCAAACGATTTGCCTATGTGGATATTCTGGCAAACCCGGAAATCAGGGCGACATTACCCAAAATTGCCAACTGGCCAACATTCCCCCAGCTGTACGTCAACGGCGAACTGGTTGGAGGCTGTGACATCGTCACTGAGATGCACTCAAAAGGTGAACTTCAGGCCTTGGTTGACACGGTCGCCAACTGATCAACATGCTGGAGTGGTGGTCACGACAGTGGCCACCCTCCCATTGCCTGCCATCGATTGACGATTTTGCAGAATAATTGAGCCGTCTTTTCAGCATCATACTTTGCTGAATGTGCCTCTTTAGCATCAAAACTTATTCCTGCTGCTTCACATGCTCTGGCCAGTACCGTCTGCCCATATGCCAGACCACTCAGCGTCGCGGTATCAAAACTGGAGAAGGGGTGGAATGGATTGCGCTTGAGGTCATGCCTTGCCGCAGCCGCGTTGATAAATCCATGATCAAAATGTGCATTGTGCGCAACCAAGATGGCGCGCTTACAACCGTTTGATTTCATCGATGTTCTGATCGACTTGAACAAATCGTTAAACACATCTTTTTCAGAGCGGGCGATTCGCAGTGGGTGCCAAGGGTCTATTCCCGTCAATTTAAG
>JAUSPW010000560.1 GCA_030652635.1 Pseudohongiella sp.
GTTCCAGCGTTTCCTTGAGTCGCACAATCAAGGCGTCAATGCCTTGCAGAGCCAACGCGCCGCGGACAATCACTAGAAACTCGTCACCTCCCAAGCGGCCTGCATAATCCACATCGCGCAAGGTTTCTTTTAAGCGTTTGCCAAGTATCTGTAGCAACTGGTCGCCTGCACGATGCCCCAAAACGTCATTTACCGACTTAAAGCCGTTTACATCAATCATGATGACCGCAAACCCTTCGCCGTTGCGCTGAGCGTCCGCCAGGGCAAGGTGCAGACGCTCATCCAGACTGCGTCGATTGGGCATGCCTGTTAATGAGTCCTCACGCGCCAACAGCAGCACCTCATGACGGGCACGCGAGTAACAGGCGATACTCAATCCAAACGTCCAGGTCATATAAAACAATACCGTCGCCAGCATAAACCACTGTGTTGCCGTCGAACCCAGACCTTGCTCAACGGTGTCAGGATTAAGGATAGCCATGGCGCCGCGTCCACCCAGGGACAACACCATCATCAGTACACCAAATACTGCGAGCAGATTCGCGCGAAGCTCATCAACATCGACGGGGCGCCATAACAACATCACCGCAGTGACCAAGCCAAAGCCAACCATGATGCCATCGTGAAAAATGTACCGGATCTGGGCGTCAAAACGATTAATCCACGACACCAGCATCAACAAAGCTACCAGAGTGTAAAAAATCAGGTTGCGATACCGCCACACAAATCCCCGGAACAGCATCACTCCCTCAACAATCAACAAACCACCGGTGAGGCTGAGTGAATTGCTTACAAACGGACTCAAACCCTCAGGCAGTCCTATCGAGGTCGCAAGAAAGTTGGTAATGACCGACAACAATGACAATACGCTGCTGTAGAACAGCAATGACACACCGGGCATGTCACGATTGACAAGCCAGAGCAGCAAAAATACTAATGTGGAGGAGACTGCAAGTGCGGCCAGCACCAACATCAAGGTCGGCATATCAAGCATCATTCGGGGGCATTATCCTGCATCGTGCAACTTGGCTAGTTCACTTTATTTTTGTTCTTCCAGATACCTTACCGCCGCGTTGCCCGCGCAATTGCCACTGGCAAAACAAGCGGTCAGCAGATACCCACCGGTGGGCGCATCCCAGTCAAGCATCTCGCCTGCACAGTACACACCCAGAAATTTTCTTAACATCAATCCTTCGTCCAGTTCTGACAGACAAAGCCCGCCGGCCGTGCTGATTGCCTCATCAACGGGACGCGCTGTCGATACTGTTATCGGCAATGATTTTATGACAGCCGCCAGTTTGTCTGGAGACTGCATATGACCCTGTGCAAACTCATATAACAAGGCGAGTTTAAGCCCAGTGAGGCCCAAACGTTTTCGCAGAAAGTTGCTGCGAGATTCTTTGCCCTGGGGCACTGAAATTCTCTGGAGTATCGTCTGTTCGCCAAGATCTGGCAACAAATCCCAATAGAAAGTTACGCTACCTGTGCGCTGAATCAATTGGTTTACGATGCGCGATGCCGCATAGACCAGACTGCCCTGAATACCGTGTTTTGCCACCATGGCTTCGCCGCGGCGGGAAAACAGATTTTTGCCGGTGTCGGGGTCATGGATGTTCAGGGTAACCGACTTCAAGGGCGTGCCAGCAAACTGCTCCTGGATGTGTTTGCTCCAGCAAATGTCAAAACCACAATTGGACGCGGTCAGCGGCTGGCAGGCCAAAGCCTTGTCTGACAATATTGACAACCATTGGCCGTCTGATCCCAGGCGAGACCAACTGCCGCCGCCCAGCGCAAGCACGGTGCAGCGGCTGTGAATGACGATTTCGCCATGCGGGGTTAAAAATCGATGCGCTTGTATGACAAGTCCATTTGCATCAAGCAAAGACGTCCATCCCAACCATCGATGTCGTGTAAAAAATTCGACCCCCAGAGTACGCAACTGACCCAACCAGGCGCGCAGTAAAGGAGACGCCTTTTGTTGCACAGGAAACACGCGCCCCGAGCTGCCGACATAGGTCTCAATACCCAGCTCAGCGGCCCACGCCCTGACGCGATCCGCATCAAAATCACGTACCCAGCCTGTAACCGGCATGTCCGGCTGATACCGCGACGTAAACGGCTCAAACGCTTCACTATGGGTGAGGTTCAGCCCGCCTACGCCTGCACGCAGGAATTTACGGCCCACGGATGGCATCGCGTCAAAAACCGCGACCCGTTTACCCGCAGCAGCCATCCGGGATGCCGCCATTAACCCCGCCGGGCCACCACCCACAACCACAGCATCAAGTATCTTGTTGATCAATATGTTATTCCCGCTATACTTTTGCCCGACGTGTGTTACCAGACACACGATATTAGCGTCTCCTGCTAGCTTACACACTCTTTAAAGACGCCGTTATTTGCGATTCAAGCTTGTTTACGACATCGACGTGGCTAACTGATTTTTGAACAGAAAAATAAATGACCTCCAATTCAACACGCCACACACCGACGCTTTTGCACCTACGCACTCAAACATCCGCCTGGTTTGTGTTGTTTATGGGCATTGTGCTGACCGGGCTGGTGGCAACCATCGAGCGCCAGCAAACCCAACTGCAGGCTGAACAACGTTTCGGTTTTGCCGCAGAACAGGTGGCACTGCGCATTGACGAACGCTTGCATGCCTATGCACTGATGCTGCGCGGGGCTGCCGGTCTTTTTAACTCGTCTGAATGGGTGACTCGCGACGAATGGGCGTCTTATGTCAACAACCTGAGACTGGAAGAAAATCTCTCGCCTGTGCAAGGTGTAGGTTTCAGCCAGCTGATTCCAGCGCAACAACTGCAGGCACATATTGACGCAATTATTGAAGAGGGCTTTGAAGACTATACCGTCACCCCGGCTGGTGAACGGGAATTCTATTCATCCATCATCTATCTGGAACCTTTCGAAGGCCGGAATCTGCGCGCGTTTGGCTTTGACATGTTTTCTGAGCCCGTGCGGCGTCAAGCCATGGAACGTGCGCGCGACCTGAATGAAGCCAGCATGTCAGGCCGGGTTGAATTGGTGCAGGAAACGGATACCGATATACAGGCCGGCATTCTGATATATGTTCCGGTTTACAGGCACAACATGCCTTGGGACACACTGGAACAACGACAGCGTGCCCTTCGAGGCTGGGCCTACAGTCCGTTTCGCATGACTGATTTGATGCTGGGTTTGATTGGCGACTGGTCCCAAGTGGACATGAGTGATCTGGGCCTGCGTATCTACGACGGCAAGCAATCATCTGATGCCCTGATGTTTACCAGCTCGGGTCTGGCAGCGCACTCAGCGCCTGGTCATCGCACACACCAGACTCAGTTGAGCATCCATGGCAGGCAGTGGTTGTTGGAATTTGAGGCGCTGTCAGCCACGCAAGCATCTGAGTTTCGTAGCATGTGGTTTGTCTTGGTCTTTGGCACTGCTGTGAGCGTGTTGTTGTTTGCGTTGATGCTGTCGCTGGCACGCACACGCGATCGCGCATTACGTATTGCAGAACGGCTGACGCTTGAGATCAGCGAACGTGAACTTGCCTTAAAGGCCGCCAGCGCTGAGGCGGAGCACTTCAGAGAAGCCTTGGAGCATGTTAATTCCTATATTTACATCAAAGATAAAAATCGCCTGTATCAATATGCCAATAAAGCATGTCTGGATTTGTTTGGGCGCAGCAACGAAACCCTTAAAAACGCGCCCGATGAAGACTTTTTCCCGACAAAGACCTGCGAACAACTCAAGCACATAGATGAAATTGTTTTACGTGGCGAAAAAACCAGAACTGAAGTCGAAGTGCGTTCGCAAGATGGCAGCAGGCAGATTTATCTGGAAATCAAATCACCCATCTATGATGACAAAGATCATTCTGAAATCACGGGCATTTTGGGCATTTCAACCGACATCACCGCTCTGAAATTACGTGAAGAAGACATGGAGCGCATTGCGCATTATGACTCCCTCACCCAGTTGCCAAATCGCCTGCTGCTCGCTGATCGCTTGCGACAAGCCATGGCCCACACCAACCGGCAAGGAAATCAACTTGCATTGGTTTACCTTGATCTGGATGGATTCAAAGCAATCAATGACCGTTTTGGACACGCGGTCGGTGATCAGCTCTTGCAACTGGTTGCCACGCGCCTGAAGGACTCAGTTCGCGACGGCGATACCGTGGCGCGCATTGGCGGAGATGAGTTTGTTGCAGTGCTTCAGGATATACAGGGTCTGGACAACGTCAAAATTGTGCTTGATCGCATGATGCACGCCGCTGCCGATCCTATTCACTTGCAAGGGCAAACGATGAAGGTCTCCGCCAGCATGGGTGTGAGTCTGTATCCTCAACACGCAGAGGTGACTGAAGACCAGTTGATGCGACAGGCTGATCAGGCCATGTATCAGGCAAAAAACGCCGGACGCCGCCGGGCTCATTTGTACAGGGCTGACGGCGAACCGCATGTCTTGCATGTTGATAACAGCTGACTAACTCCAACGATTGGTATAGTCGATCAACATCTCGGTAATACCGACTTCGGATAAGGAATGTCCTGCGTCAGCAATGATATGCAGTTCAGACTCGGGGAAGGCTTTGTGTAGCTCCCAAGCGTTTTCCACGGGACACACCACATCATAACGACCATGCACAATCACTGTCGGAATGTGCCGGATCCTGTGTACCTGGTTCAAC